>JAUWPX010000153.1 GCA_030611395.1 Bacteroidota bacterium
ACCTTTTATCTCTCACTTGGTAAATCAAATATAGAAATTTGCACCTTCCCATGCAATTCTTTTAATGAAATACAATAAACAAAAAATTAACATTAGTTATTAACAATTGTTAATAATGTATTTGGAGTGAAGAAATGATAAGTCACTTACAACTTTAGTCACCTCTTTGTATCAAAATTATTTGCAATTAATAAATTTTAATATATATCTTTACCTCGTTAGATAAACACTTTTCTATGATCAAAAAAATCCTTATTGCCAACCGGGGCGAGATTGCAGTCAGGGTTATCAGATCATGCCGCGAAATGGGTATAAATACTGTAGCGGTCTTCTCAGAAGCTGATAGGAAATCATTACATGTCAGATATGCTGATGAAGCATATTGTATTGGTCCCCCACCCTCAACAGAAAGCTATTTAAGAATTGACAAAATTCTGGAAGTTGCAAAAAAAACAAAATCAGATGCAATTCATCCCGGATATGGCTTTTTATCCGAGAATCCTGAATTTTCCCGAAGGATAAAGGAATCAGGTTTAATTTTTATCGGGCCTTCAGAGTTTTCCATCCGTAATATGGGTGATAAGATCCGCGCAAGGCAAATTATGACAAAGGCAGGTGTTCCTGTGGTTCCGGGTACAAAAGAAAATATTTCAAATAAACAGCAGGCTCTGAATACTGTTGAAAATATTGGTCTCCCGGTCATGATTAAAGCAGCCTCGGGAGGTGGAGGAAAAGGGATGCGCCTTGTGAAAAAGAAAGAAATGGTTTGGGAATCAGTGCAAGCTGCAAAATCTGAAGCTCTGGATTCATTTGGAGATGATTCGGTATATGTCGAAAAATATATTGAATCTCCACATCATATTGAATTTCAGATTTTAGCCGACCAACATGGAAATGTTATTCACTTGTTTGAGAGGGAGTGTTCTGTACAACGAAGACATCAGAAAATTATTGAAGAGACACCAAGCCCCTTATTAACAGATAATCTACGGCAGGAAATGGGTAAATGTTCAATTGATGCTGCAAAGGCTGTTAATTATGAAGGTGCCGGAACTATTGAATTCCTTGTTGATAATGATTTGAATTATTACTTCCTCGAAATGAATACAAGACTTCAGGTGGAACATCCGGTTACTGAAAATGTTACCGGTATCGACCTGGTGAAAGAACAAATTAGAATTGCCGGAGGACAAAAGCTTTCTTATCAACAAAACGAGGTTACTCAAAATGGACATTCTATTGAATGTCGCATATATGCTGAAGATTCGGATAATAATTTTATGCCAAGCCCGGGTACAATAACAAAAATGACTGAGCCATCAGGGATTGGTGTTCGAATAGATGGCTATGTTTTTGAAGGTTTTGAAGTGCCTGTTTTTTACGACCCATTGATATCAAAGCTTATTACTTATGGAAGAAACAGGGACGAAGCAATAAACAGAATGAAGAGATGCCTGGATGAATATTACCTGACCGGTGTTAAAACATCTATGCATTTTCTCAGAAGAATAATGGAAACACCTGACTTTGTTGAAGGAAAGTATAATACACATTTTATAGAGCAAAACCACGATTTTCTTTTTAACACTCTTGAAAAGGATGATACAATGAAGAATACTGAAGATCTGGCAGCGATAGCCTCTTTACTTGAGTATGAATCAAATCTGAACCATGTATCAGGAAATAACCATTCACCCTCACATAATCCATGGAAAGAATTTGGTAGAAAATTGGGAATTACCAGATTATAACTACACTTTTAAAAACACAATAATTTAAAGGAGCTTTATGGAAATTATTGTAAATAAGAAGAATAAAGAAGTTAAAATACTTGAACGACAAGCTAACAAATTGTTAGTGGTTGTTGATAATAAAAAGTATCATGTTGACGCTAAAAAGATAGATAAGGATACCTATTCTTTATTGTACAAAGGAAAATCGTACGATCTGAAGGTCGTATCTGAAGAAAATAAGAGGAAATACTCTGTTAAACATAAGTTCAATTATTACGAGGTTGAAATTATGGATTCTGTGGCCCGTTATCGAAAAAACAGGGGTAATAATGATATTGAAGAAGATCAAAGTTCTATCTCCTCTCCTATGCCTGGCAAAGTTGTGAAAATCCCCATTGAGGTTGGTGATAATGTCGTGACAGGGCAAACACTAATAATAATCTCGGCCATGAAAATGGAAAGTGAATATAAGGCAAAGAAAGATGGTAAAATAAAGGAAATACTTACAACAGAAGGCTCTACGATTGAAGGTAACCAATCTTTGATACTTTTTGAATAACCTGTTAACCGGATTTGATAAAATTTTTCAATTATGACAACACACGAGGAGAAATATCAGGAATTTGAAAAAAGAAAAAAAGCTGCTGAATTAGGAGGAGGCATTGAAAGAATAGAAAAACAACATAAAGCAGGGAAGAAAACTGCCAGAGAAAGAATCGATATCTTACTTGATCCGGGCACTTTCGTTGAAACGGACCGGATGGTGATACATCGTACCAGGGATTTCGATATGGATAAAAAAAGGATTCCTGGTGATGGTATAGTTACCGGTTATGGGAAAATTGATGGCAGGCTTGTTTATGTCTTTGCCCAGGATTTTACTGTTTTTGGAGGAACTCTTTCAAGGACAAATGCTGATAAAGTTGTGAAACTTATGGATCTTGCCTTAAGAATGGGAGCACCTGTGATAGGTCTTAATGATTCAGGTGGTGCCAGAATTCAGGAAGGCGTTCAGAGTTTAGGAGGATATGCTGATATTTTCTATCGTAATGTGATCAGTTCAGGTGTTATACCACAGATATCTGCTATAATGGGCCCCTGTGCCGGTGGAGCTGTTTATTCTCCTGCCCTTACCGATTTTATATTTATGGTAAATAAAACAAGTTACATGTTTGTTACCGGACCTGATGTTATAAAGACTGTAACACATGAAGAGGTTACAAAGGATGAGTTGGGTGGAGCAATGACTCATAATTCAAAAAGCGGAGTTGCACATTTTATTGCTGACAATGATGAACAGGTTCTGATGATGATAAGAGAATTGATTGGATTTGTACCGTCAAATAACATGGAGGATCCGCCTGAAAAGAAATGTACTGACGATATTAAACGGGAAGACGAGTTTCTTCAAAAACTTGTTCCTGTAGATCCAAATAAACCTTATGACATGAAAGAGCTTATCTCTACAATAGCAGATGATAAGGATTTTCTGGAAATCATGCCTCTATATGCACAAAATATTATTATTGGGTTCGTCAGACTTAATGGTAAACCCGTGGGAATAGTTGCTAATCAACCGTCTGTACAGGCAGGTGTACTGGATATCAACGCCTCAACTAAAGGAGCACGTTTTGTAAGGTTTTGTGATGCATTCAACATCCCTCTGGTAACTTTTGAGGATGTCCCTGGTTTCCTGCCGGGAACAACACAGGAATTTGGAGGAATTATTCGCCATGGAGCAAAGTTGCTATATGCTTTTTCAGAGGCAACTGTGCCTAAAGTTACATTAATTACAAGGAAGGCATATGGAGGTGCGTATTGTGTAATGTCAAGCAAACACCTTGGAGCAGATGTAAACTATGCTTATCCAATGGCAGAAATTGCTGTAATGGGTCCTGAAGGAGCTGTAAATGTTTTATTTCGTGACAAGTTAAAGGATGCCGAAAAATCCAATCTTGTTGATGAATACAAAGCAAACTTTGCTAATCCATATAAAGCAGCTGAACTTGGATATCTGGACGAAATTATTTACCCTAAACAAACCAGATTTAAGTTAATTCAGGCTCTTGAAATGGCATCGAATAAAGTAAAATCAAATCCTCCGAAAAAACATGGTAATATCCCTTTGTAATCCTGAAAGTTAACAAATTATTTACTGAAACAGGTTTCTTTGAATTTGCTTTTGGCTTTTACCGGTTTTTTAATCAAAGAATAGAAATCATCATAAATCTTTAAAGTCCTTTCCTTTTGTGTTTCATCCAGATATGGAAAATCACGGTATAAACTATAAATTTTATTTTCTACGCTAAAATAAAACTCAAGGAATGGAATAAATTCTTTTCTCTTAAGACAAATCCCCATGTATGATATGTCCGCAACATCAGTTTCATCAACAGTGAAGGCTCCTACTCTGTATGGAGCAGAGACAATACCCGCCCAGTCGAAATCATATGGTACAGGAATGGGCAAGCTATTTGTGGTCTTAATGAATTTTACATTGTGTAATAAGGGAACAGACCAATCATTATTCCGTATCATGTATTGAAAAAGGGATAATTTTACTAAACTGGTTTTATCCAGATTCTTATATAACATAACATCAGTCTTCACTAATTCTCCACCGTTTCTCTGTGCCATTTGTTTGGGTCGTTCAATAAAAAAGGCGTAGGACTGGATTATGGTGCCAGATACAGAAGTGTCTATATACTTAATATCAAGTAATCTGACATTAAAACTAAATGGATTAATAATATTATATGTTTTGTAGAGTAAATATTCCTGCAGAATGAAATGTTCAAAACCTGTACTATCTGTCTGGCAGTGCGTTACGAGCTTGAGCCATTCTAATCCCCGAAAAAGTCTATCTTCAGAATTATCTGTTAAAAACTCCAGTTTTAATGGTGGAAAACTACAATTATCAGGATTCTTTCTGAAATTACCACGCGTTTTAATAATAACATTGATATCTGTTGATCTCACACCTGTTTCAAAATATGTAAGGGTTCCTAAATGACCTATAGTGTCAATATTTCTGTTATTCAACAATGAGTCAATATTGAAAGTAAGATGTACTTTTAAT
>JAUWPX010000203.1 GCA_030611395.1 Bacteroidota bacterium
AAAATAACAAAAACAAAAAATGTAAATAAAGTTTATGAGGTTCTGGTTGAAGGCACTTCAAAAAAATCAGAGAATGACCTGTTTGGAAGAACCTCTCAGAATAAAGTAGTCGTTTTCCCCGGAAAAAACTATAAGCCGGGAGATATTGTAAAAGTCAGAATAAATAATTGCACTTCTGCAACTTTGCTTGGAAAACCGACTTAATTAACCCCTGGCAACTATTCAGTGTCTTAAGTTTTGAATATCTAAAATAACTAATTTCATTATACTTTGCATTCTTAAGTCTGCAATCTTCAGTCGGCAGTCGACAATCTGAAGACTGGACTATTTATACTTTTCAGTCCCGATTTATCAGGAATGTGATTAAGTATGTGTTTTAATTGTTTGATTGTTATTTACTTTGCCGACTGTGGACTGTGGACTGATTAGTTACAACCCCTGGTTTTTTAGAAACCAATTCCAACTGTTATCCCTGCACGAACTCCAAAACCATCAAAGGTGCCAATGTCAAAATCATCTTCCGATCCACTCGTAACAGCCACATTGCCAGAACCATATGCCGGCCCCAGAAAAGCTTCGATAGTTATTACATCTTTAAGTAGAGTTTGAGCACCCACGAGTAACCCACCACCAACCACTGATAAATTACCTTCTGCGCTACCTCCTTCAATAGATAGTTTGAAATTTTGGTACCTAAAGTATGGTGCCATGAATATTCCTTTTGGTGCACTTGATTCTGAAAGATAGTACCTGAATTCAGGGGTAATTCCAAAACCACTGAATTTAGTGTCCCCTGCACTTACTTTGGTAAAAAGGAATCCCAGTTGTCCGCTCATATCATCATTTAATACTCTTTCGTAGAAAAAAGATCCTGTTCTGACAAGCGGACTGAATAAATTTGCTTTTACAAAGTTACTCTTCTGTGAATATCCTGAAAAGGAGACTGAGCAAAACAGAAGGATTAATAAGAAAAGAAAGATAATCTTTTTCATAGTCATCGTATATAATTAATACTTTTAATAAAAATAAATAATATATGCAATTTTACCAAAAATATTGCCCGTTCAGAATTATTTCTGTTGATTCCTTCCAGTAACTCGTAATTCGTTTCGTCCGTCGTAGTGGTAACGAAGGTGGATAACTCTGAACTTTTTGAAAGAATGTAGAAATAAGAAGAGGTGAGCATTTACCACTCAACTTACTCAACTAAAAGGAGGAAGAATAGTCCCTATTTTATAACCTCAGCTACTTTTTCCGGATACTTGCATACAGTAAAAGCATCCTCTAATTCAAGAAGTCTGAATAACTCCTTAACTTCCACTGATAAATTGGTAAGATAAAGGTGGGAATTAAATTCATTAGCAATATCGTTCAACTTATGAAGTGTATTAAATCCTGATGTATCGATAAATTTAATTCCCTTTAGGTCAAGCAGTAATTCTGCCCCGTTTTCGTTAAGAAGCTGAACCAGTTGTTTTTCAATGATCCTTGAAATAGTTGTATTTAAACGATTTATTTCAAAAAAAGAAACAATAAACCGATTGTCTTCTCTTTCAATCTTTAGCATATGCAATTAAGTATATTTATTCCGTGCTAAAATAAAATGGTTTTATTTTGATTTAGATTAAAAAATTATGAAGTTTTCAACAATAAAAGGTTACTTATTAACTACTTTCAGAGACAGTTCCCCGAGTTGCTCATCTGACAGAGCTGAAGGTGTATCAATCATAACATCTCTCCCGGCGGTATTTTTAGGGAATGCAATATAATCACGAATAGAATTTGAACCGCCAAATAAAGTCACCCATCTATCGAATCCAAAAGCAATTCCTCCATGAGGAGGTGCTCCATATCTAAACGCATTCATTAGAAACCCAAATTGTTTTTCCGCCTCTTCATGTGAAAAACCAAGAAGGCGAAACATTTCAGCCTGCTCCTGTTTATCATGAATACGGATTGATCCTCCTCCAATTTCCACTCCGTTTATAACAAGATCATATGCATTAGCACGTATTTTTCCCGGATCAGTTTTAAACAGATGAAAATCATCCTTAATTGCTGAAGTGAAGGGATGATGTTTAGCATGATACTTTTGGGATTCATCATCCCATTCCAGTAATGGGAAGTCAACAACCCACAATGGTGTAAAAGTATTTTTATCCATTAAGTCAAGCTGCTTTCCCATCTCAAGTCGCAATTTTGATAAAGCATACAGCGTTTTCTTTCTTTCCCCTGCAAGTACAAGTAGAAGATCTCCATTTTCACCCTTCATATTAGCAGCCCATTTATCAAGTTCTTCCCTGGTAAAAAACTTATCCACAGAAGATTTTACTGCGTCACTGTTCAATTTTACATACACCAACCCTGTAGCCCCAATTTGAGGTTTCCTAACGAAAGCCGTAAGGGTATCCAGTTCTTTCCGGCTGTATCCGGCACCTCCTTTAACACAAATCCCCCCGATATATTCTACACTATCGAATAACTTAAATCCCTTCCCCTTAGCCAGTTCGGTAATATCCTGTATCAACATTCCAAACCGGGTATCAGGTTTATCGGTCCCGTATTTTTCAATTGCCTCACTATAAGACAACCTCGGAAATGCGCCTGTATAATCAAAATCCCTGATCTTTTTGAATAAATGTTTAGCCAATCCCTCAAACGTTTTTAGAATATCGTCCCGTTCCACAAAAGACATCTCACAGTCAATCTGTGTAAATTCCGGCTGGCGATCTGCTCTGTAATCCTCATCCCGGAAACATTTCACCAATTGAAAATATTTATCAAAACCCGATATCATTAACAACTGTTTAAAAGTCTGGGGAGATTGTGGTAAGGCATAAAACTCCCCCGCTTTCAATCTTGAAGGAACAACAAAATCACGTGCTCCTTCAGGTGTAGATTTAATAAGCACCGGGGTTTCAATTTCAATAAAATCTTTTTTATCAAGGTATTTTCGTACCTCCCGGGCCATTTCGTATCTTAGAATTATATTTTTCTTAACCGGGTTTCGTCTAAGATCAAGATAGCGATACTTCATTCTCAGCTCTTCTCCCCCATCAGTTTTTTCTTCAATTGTAAATGGAGGCACATCAGATGGATTCAATACCTTAAGTTCCTTTACCTCTATTTCAATTTCACCTGTTGGGATATTAAGATTTTTATTACTCCTTTCTTTAACAATTCCGGTAGCACAAATAACGAATTCACGTCCAATTTTCCGGGCTTTATTATATAGTCCGGCATTTGTTTCCATGTTGAAAACCAACTGGGTGATCCCATACCGGTCACGCATATCAATAAATGTCATGCCTCCCAGATCACGTGATTTTTGAACCCATCCGCAAAGGGTTACTTCTTTTTCCCGACTTGATAGTTGCAATTCCCCGCAAGTGTGTGTTCGTAACATAATTCATTCTTAAAGTTTGAGCAAAATTAAATAAAAAACGGAGAATTGTATTGCAATGAACGGAATAGTGGAAGAAAGGGAATAGAGGGAGTAAAGGGAATAGAAGGAGTAGAGGGAAGAGGGGAAGAATTAAAAAAGCATATTTTTTTATTATGCTATATTATTCCGTTATTTGTAAAAACTACAAGTAGCTAACCTGTTAAAAACAGTATGAATCTGAACCGGTCAGATGAATTTTTCATGAGAGAAGCTCTGAAAGAAGCAATCAGGGCAAGGGATAAAGGGGAGATACCGATTGGAGCTGTCATTGTTTGTAATAACAGCATAATTGCCAAAGGGCATAACTTAACCGAGACTCTGAACGATGTTACTGCACATGCAGAGATGCAGGCTATTACTGCAGCAGCGAATAATCTTGGTGGAAAATATTTACACAATTGCACCATGTATGTTACACTTGAACCATGTATTATGTGTGCCGGTGCTGCTTTTTGG
>JAUWPX010000114.1 GCA_030611395.1 Bacteroidota bacterium
ATTGAACTGGATAATGGTGAATTTCAAAGTTCTACACAAGGGGATGAATTAAATTTCGGGTATATTCTTGGAACCGGAATAAGATTTGGAGTAGGAAGAGGAACAGGGATCAGGTTAGCACTTGATTATTATCATAGTAAACCGGCACTTGTAACGAAAAACAACTATACAAATAATAATATTTCATATGATCTACCGGATGACCGGTTCGAAATATCAATAAACTCTTTGCATATAGCACTTGGGATTGCCTATAATTTTTAGCAATTCCTGTAAAATCAGTCCACAGTAGGCAAAAATGCAAAGTATAGCGAAAACCTTCCATTTTGTCATGCATTATTTCTATTGCTTAAATAGTGGTTGCAAGAATGATATAAATCATTAGACAAATCATCTAAAAAACCATTAATTTTGTATCGAATAAAAAAAATAATATGTCAGGAACAAAAGGCAATGATTTGTTTGAAGATTTTCCTGTAGTTTCAATAGAGGAATGGGAAGAGAAAATTAAACAAGACCTGAAAGGGGTTAATTACGAAAAAAAACTTGTCTGGAAGTCTCCGGAGGATATTAGTGTAAGACCATATTATCGCTCTGAACATCTTGAACAACTTGGTTACCTAAACTCTCATCCGGGAGAATTTCCTTATACAAGGGGATATGGTAAGTATGGAAACAAATGGGATATCCGTGAGGATATTCTTGTAAAGCAGCCTGAAGAAGCAAACCGCAAGGCACTTCGTGTTTTGGAAAAAGGAGCTACAGCGCTGGGATTTATTATAAAAAAGGGTGCTGTAAAAACTTCTGGTGATCTTGAAAAACTGCTGGATGGAATAGAATTGGAAAAAACAGGTATCAATTTCCTTTCCGGCACAGAAACTCCAAAACTTGTTTCCCTGTTTGCGGAGATAGTTGAAAAGAGAAAAACTGAGGCCGGCAAAGTTACCGGTTCTGCAAATTTTGATCCTTTTGGGTATCTTACAAATAACGGAAAATACATTACAAACAGGGAGCAGGATATTAATGATGCAGCCGGACTTATTGAAAATTACGGTAAAAGGTTCCATTCATTTCGGCTGATCGGTGTAAACGGGATAAGTTTTTGTAATGCAGGTGCCTCAGCAGTAATGGAACTGGCATTTAGTCTGGCTACAGGAAATGAATACCTTTCAGTATTAACCGGAATGGGACTGCCGGTTGATCCGGTTGCTCAAAATATACAATTTAACCTGGGTTCGGGATCCAACTATTTTATGGAAATTGCCAAACTGAGGGCTGCAAGAATGTTGTGGGCCAGGATAGTACAAGCCTGGGAGCCAAAATCGGAAGATAGTTTAAAAACTTTTATCCATTCTGAAACATCTGACTTTAATAAAACGATCTACGATCCATATGTGAATATGTTACGGACAACTACCGAGGCAATGGCTTCAGCGATCGGAGGTGCGAATTCGTTATATGTAAAACCGTTTGACCGGAATTTCAGGGATTCTTCTGATTTTTCAGAAAGAATAGCACGTAACACACAGATAATACTTAAAAATGAGGCGTATTTTGATAAGGTAACTGATCCGTCAGCCGGTTCATATTATATTGAATCATTAACAGATTCACTTGTTTCGGAAACATGGAAACTATTTCAGCAAATAGAAAAAGACGGAGGATACATTGTAGCATTAGAGAACGGATTTATACAGGAACAAATTGAGGAATTATGCAGGAAACGGTGCATGAATCTGGCTTTACGGAAAGAGGTGCTGGTTGGAACTAATCAGTATGTTAATACCCTGGAATCTGCAATTGAAAACGTTACCGGGGAAAGCAGTGAGAGTATTATACCTGCGGATAACCTGGTAACCAAGCCCTTGAAAAAAATTCGTGTTGCTGAAGCATTCGAAGAATTGCGAATGAACACCGGGAAATATAAAGGAAAAACTCCTGATGTGTTCCTTTTTACATACGGGAATAAGAAAATGAGAAAAGCCCGGGCTGTTTTTGCCACAAATCTGTTTGCCATTGCCGGTTTTAATATTGTTGACAATATAGGTTTTGAAACAGTAGAAGAAGGATTAAATGCAGTAATGAAGAGAAATCCTGAAATTGTTGTTTTATGCAGTTCGGATGAGGAATATCCCAAAATTGCAGACACAATCTATCAGAGTGTAAGTGATAAGACAATTCTGGTTATTGCAGGATATCCGAAAAAATCAATTGATAACCTGAAAGAAACCGGGTATAAATATTTTATACATATTAAAACGGATGTGCTGGATGTATTGAGAAGATTTCAGCACGAATTAAAAATTGTGTAATAAATCAGCGTATTAAATTGCAAATATGAAACGTATAAAACCGGATTTTTCAAAAATAGATTATAAAGAACCTGGAAAATCAACTATAAGTGATGAGGCCTGGGAGAAACAGAATAAAATATCATCAGATTGGCAGACAGCTGAAAAGATACCGGTTAAGTCTGTATTTACACGAAAAGATATAGATAAACTGGAACATCTTGATTTTGCCGCGGGATTACCACCTTTTCTCCGGGGTCCTTATTCTACAATGTATGTTATGCGTCCATGGACTATACGTCAGTATGCCGGCTTTTCAACTGCCGAAGAATCCAATGCATTTTACCGGCGGAATCTGGCTGCCGGTCAGAAAGGATTGTCCATAGCATTCGACCTGCCTACCCACCGGGGTTATGATTCTGATCATGAAAGAGTTGTCGGAGATGTAGGGAAGGCAGGAGTTGCTATTGACTCTGTGCTTGACATGAAGGTACTTTTCGACCAGATACCACTGGATCAAATGTCTGTCTCCATGACAATGAACGGAGCGGTTTTACCTGTAATGGCATTTTATATAGTTGCTGCTTTGGAACAAGGGGTAAAGCTTGAACAATTAACCGGAACAATTCAGAATGATGTACTCAAGGAGTTTATGGTTCGTAATACATATATATATCCCCCTGAAATGTCTATGCGGATTATTGCTGATATATTTGAATATTCTTCTAAAAATATGCCGCATTTTAATTCTATTAGTGTCTCGGGGTATCATATGCAGGAAGCGGGTGCTACGGCGGATATTGAACTGGCATACACACTGGCTGATGGTTTGGAATATTTAAGAACCGGTATTAAGACAGGCATGGATATTGACTCTTTTGCACCCCGTGTATCCTTTTTCTGGGGTATTGGGATGAACCATTTTATGGAAATTGCCAAAATGCGTGCTGCTCGCATGTTATGGGCAAAAATTGTTAAACAATTCAATCCGAAGAATCCAAAATCGATGGCACTGAGAACCCATTGTCAGACCTCGGGCTGGAGTCTTACCGAGCAGGATCCGTTCAATAATGTTGCACGCACCTGTGTTGAAGCTATGGGAGCTGCCCTGGGGCATACCCAATCGTTGCATACAAATGCACTGGATGAAGCAATTGCCTTACCAACAGATTTTTCAGCGAGAATTGCCCGTAATACACAACTATTTATACAGGAAGAGACACGGATTACCCGAAGTGTTGATCCATGGGCAGGGTCATATTATGTTGAAAATCTTACAGATGAACTGGCGCAAAAAGCATGGAAGCTTATTGAAGAGGTTGAAGAACTGGGAGGTATGACTAAAGCTATTGAAACGGGAATTCCTAAAATGCGTATTGAGGAGGCAGCAGCCAGGAAACAGGCAAGAATTGATGCCGGGAAAGATGTTATTGTTGGTATTAATAAATACAGGCTTGATAAAGAAGATCCCATTGAAATTCTGGAAGTAGATAACGCTTCAGTAAGGAAATCGCAGATTAACAGGCTCAGAGAACTTAAAGAAAACAGGGATGAGGCAGAAGTTATTAAAGTACTTGAAACAATAACCGCATCGTGTAATTCCGGTAAAGCCAATTTACTTGAATTATCGGTTGATGCAGCGAAAAAAAGAGCTACATTGGGAGAAATATCAATGGCTGTTGAAAAAGCTGCCGGGAGATATACAGCAGTAATACGTTCAATTTCAGGAATATATTCATCAGAATCAATGGAAGATAAAATGTACAAAAAAGCCAGAGCGCTTGCAGGAAAATTTGCTCAGCTCGAAGGCCGTCAACCCAGGGTAATGATTGCAAAGATGGGACAGGACGGACATGACCGTGGTGCAAAAGTAGTGTCAACAGGTTATGCTGATATCGGATTTGATGTGGATATTGGTCCTTTGTTCCAAACACCATATGAAGCAGCAAAACAAGCTGTTGAAAATGATGTTCATGTGCTTGGTATTTCAAGTTTGGCAGGAAGCCATAAAACACTCGTTCCCCAGGTAATGGATGAAATGAAAAAACTTGGACGTGAAGATATCCTGGTAGTAGTCGGGGGAGTAATTCCTTCACAGGATTATAAATACCTCTATGATAAAGGTGTTGTCGGGATTTTTGGTCCGGGCACACCTGTTTCTGATGCTGCAGTGAAATTATTGGAGATACTTATTGATACAATTGAAGAATAACATCTTTTTATTATCTTTGGATTGTAACAAAAAAGAAAAACATGGAAGAACAAAAAACTTCAGCAGGACAGGGCCTGGGGGTTGCAGGTCTTGTTATCGGTATTCTGGCAGCAATTCTGGCATTAATACCGTGTATCGGTTGGATAGCAATTATTCCCGGCGTGATAGCACTGGCTTTGACCCTGGTCGCTTTTTCACAGGCAAACAAAGGTAATGGTAGTAAGGGTGTAATTATTGGCGCATTGGTTGTATCTATCATTGCAATAAGTATCGGAATTATTCAAATAATCTTCTTTGCCGCTGTGGCAACTGAGGGGGGGAGTATCAAGAATAAAATTGAAAAAGTAGCCAAAGAATTCGAAGATGAATTTGAAGGTGAGTATGGGAAAGATTTTGAAGAAGCAATGGAAGATGTAGGAAAGTCAATAGAGAAAATTGGTGATGATTTGGAAGAAACGATGGAGAAACTGGAAGAAGACGATGAGTTAAGCGATGATGAAAAAGCTGCTAAAATGGGGAAGGCTGCAGGGAAAGCAATGAAAGAGTTTGTGAAAGAGTTGAAAGATACGACAGATACTAAATAGTATCAATGAAAAAAATTCCCGGTTGGTTTGATACCTACCACAGGATAAATATGATCTTTACCGGAGTAATTGTAATGATGTTCATTTACTCCGGTTTTTTTTCTCCACAGAAGGACAACTATCCTGTCAAGTGTGTACATAAGGAGATTCTTGGAAAACCCTGTCCTTCATGCGGATTGTCACACAGCTTTTCTGAGATTGTAAGGGGGAATTTTGAGAAAGCACGAGAGTGGAATCCAAATGGTTTTCTTATTTTCTTTTTTTTCCTTATTCAACTATTTCTTAGGATCCTGGCTTCATTGGTATATGCCCGAAAGCTAATACCTGTTCGATGGATAATTGGTATTGATATTACTGTTTCAATATTATTATTTCTCTACTGTTTCAGGTACATTATTGTATTTCAATTTACTTACTCCTGATCAGCTCTTTCCGAAATATTCTTCAAGAGTAAAAGTCTCTTTAGCCCGGTATCCCTTTTTGGTCTTTTCTATTGTACAGCATTCATTATATGCGTCGTGCTCTAAGAACAGTATATAATCGTTTTCATAAGCTTCTTTTAGAAATTGCTCTTTTTCTTTAAGTGTTATAAGTGGCTGTACATCATAACTCATATTCCAGGCAAGATTGATATGAGCGGTTGACGGGATCAGATCTGCCATATAGACTACGGTTTTACCCCGATA
>JAUWPX010000023.1 GCA_030611395.1 Bacteroidota bacterium
AAGGAAGTTATTGAAAGTGTAGGTTTGACAGACAGGATGACCCATAAACCAAATGAGCTTTCCGGAGGACAACGTCAGAGGGTTGCAATGGCCAGGGCACTGGTTAATTATCCTTCAATTATTTTAGCAGACGAGCCCACAGGAAACCTTGATTCTAAAACTTCAAATGACATTATGGATGTAATTGGCCAGATACATGAGAGGGGGAATACTGTTATACTTGTTACTCATGAAGAGGATATTGCTAAACGTGCTAACAGGATTATCAGGTTGTTTGATGGTATGGTTGATTCAGACACAATGAATAAGAAAGCAGAGAGCGAAGAGCTGAGAGCAGAGAACCTGTAACACGTAACTCGTAACATTGTGTTGCAGCGTTTAACATAACTACTCAATAATATAGTTTACAGTGAAGATCTATACCGGGACAGGAGACCAGGGAGAAACATCATTGGCAGGTGGTACAAGAGTGCCGAAAAACTGTGCAAGAATTGAGGCATATGGATCGGTTGATGAATTGAATTCTTATATTGGTTTGATCAGGGTTCAAATGATCAATGATGATGATAAAGCTTTTCTTGAGTGGATTCAAAATTGTCTTATGACCGTTGCTGCGGTTTTTGCTTCAGATTATCCTGACAGTAAAGTTATTGTCCCGGGACTTGAAGAAAAGGATATTAATAAAATTGAAGATAAGATAGACTCAATTGATAAAAACCTTGAAACTTTATCTTCATTTATTATTCCCGGAGGAAATACAACTATTTCTTATTGCCATATTGCCAGATGTGTTTGCCGCAGAGCTGAAAGAAAAGCTTTGTCAGTTGATAACATTGGTAAGAAAAGCAGGATATGTGCCAGGTATCTTAACAGATTATCTGATTATCTTTTTGTTCTTTCCCGTAAGCTTACCAAAGATTTTAAGATAATGGAAATTTATTGGAAGTCTGGTTCAAAAAAATAAATTTCCCCATTTGATTATTTGATATTTATTTTTATATATTTGCACAATTTTTTAGAAGATTCTAAATTAAGGGTATCTAAAATTGAGCATATATGTATTGGACACTTGAATTAGCGTCAAAATTGGAAGATGCTCCCTGGCCTGCAGCAAAAGATGAATTAATCGATTATGCAATTCGTTCAGGGGCACCTTTAGAAGTAATAGAAAATCTTCAGGAGATTGAAGATGAGGATGAAATATATGAAAGTATTGAAGATATATGGCCTGATTATCCCAGTAAGGATGATTTCTTTTTTAACGAAGATGAGTATTAACAGAACAGGTTCTATTCGCCTATTCCCATTTAAAAATATCCCATTTATTTAATGGCCGGAATGATTCCAGCCAACTAAATCCATCAAGTCTAAGGTTTTCAGGATCTTCATCATCGGGCGGGGTCATGATACCGTCTGGTTTGTCAAGAAAGCTGATTTTACTTATTTCATCGTCTTCAAGGTAAATAATAATATCACTGCAAAGTACCTGGTTTACTCCAATTGTTTCTCCTTCGTCCAGAGTAAAATAAATTGTTTCACCATTACCTGTTACATTTATCCGGTAAAGATCATTTTCCTTGAAAAATGCAATCATATTCTTTCCTTTAATCTGGTTGAACCGGATACTGTCTTCCCGGGTAATAATGAATGCATTATTGTACATCTCCAGATGATCAGCCTGCCCGTCTTTTGTAAAAATTGCTATAGAATCGGCGGTTATTTGATTTTTATCTGACCACAGAATGGGATCAATATACAAGTTGATAACTGAATCCCGGAATGAATAAACCATTGAATCGCATTTAGCCTGAAAATCATCCTTATACATTTTACAATGGTAATAGGCACTCACTGTACGGTATGTTTCTGTTGAGTCTTTAAATGACCTGAGTGTATCAGCGTGAACAAAGAGACTATCGGTGCTTGTAATTTGAATAAATACAGCACTATCAGTTACAAAGAAACTTTCCGGTTGTTCAAAATACTCTGAAAAATTTCCTCTGACAATCATATCTTTCAATGTATCAGTCAACTCAACATTGCCATAGGCTTTCCCATAACCGTTCGTTTTCTCATAATAAATAGAATCTCCTTTAATTATTTGATTTTTAGATTTTACCAGGGCATTTATTTTGAGTTTACTGATATCTGTTTTTGTATTATACCAACCATTTTCGCAATAAAGATAACTGCTGGCTCCTATTATTTCAGTTGGTCCAAAAAAGTATGAAATTTCTGATACGGTATTGTATTCCATCGTATCAGAAAGAATAGTATAGTCAGGATTTAAAATTACTACACTGTCTTTAAAGTGAAACTCTTTTAGTATTGTATTGTAGTTACCAAGGATACTACTAATGGTATTCTCATCTGAAACAATAATACCCCCATTAAAATAATACCCTATGTCTGTGTTCAGATCATAATCCAGAAATTCCGTATTTAACTTAGCTTCATTATCAATAAGTGTTACGTTATGCCTGATTATCGCAAGTTTTTCCTCACCTTTATATCGAAGAAAATCACCATAAAGATGAAGAGTATCTCCACGACGGATATATACATTGCTAAAAGCTTCCACCAGGTTTTGTTTATCATAAAGATACGCGCTGTCGCAATACATAAATACATCTTCGTGTTGTAATTCAACCTCTCCAATCAGCTTTTTCAGATCAGGTCTGAGTCTTTTGTTATACTCAAGTGTATTGGAATGGATTATTTGGATTTCAGCCTTTTTCTTCTGAGCTATACCCTGTGTAAATGGGAAGATAAGAACAAGAACAAAAACTATGTAACGAATAATATTTTTCATTTTATCATTCACTCATTCACTATTTATCCAGCCAGCCTTTGTTTGAAAATATACAGGTTTGATAATCATCAACTATACGGGTGTATGTATTTTTTTGTTTATCCTTAATCCAGTTACCGAAAAATTCTTGTTGTTTAGATTGTATTGTGAGTTCCTGTAATATTTTATAATCATTTTCAAGACTTGCTGTGTGAGGTTTAGATCGTGAAGTTATCGATACAATTTTGAAGACTAAATTCCCTTTATTATCGATTGTTTCGAAAGGATCAGATATCTCACCGGTTTTCATATCTTTTACCACATAGTACATTTCCTTGTCCAATTGGTCCATTTCAAACTTTGTATCTCCGGTTCTCGGGTTTATTATAATTCCTCCGCTAAGTCTTGAATCAGTATCATCAGAGTATCTCCTGGCAGCATTTTTAAAAGTAATACTATCAGTGCGAATAATCCGGCTTAGGCTGTCAAGAAAGCTTTTTGCCTGCTGTTTTGCCTCAGGCGAGGTCTTCGGTTTCATCAGAATATGACGCACATTTACCTGGTCGTTTCTGCGATCAATAAGTTTAATAATATGATATCCAAACTCTGTTTCGACAATAGTTGACACAATACCTTTTTTCAGACTGAATGCTGAATTGGCAAATTCGGTAACTAAATCTGCTTTATTAGTAAATCCTAATTCACCACCTTTAATTGCCGTACCCTTATCCTCAGAGTAAAGCACTGCCAGTGTTGAAAAGCGTTCCCCGTTAATAATTCGTTTACGCAGGTTGAGAAGTTTTTCTCTTACCTCCAGTTTTGCCTCCTCAGAAAATGGAGGGATTTTTACAATCTGGCGAATTTCAATTTGTGAATTGATAAGTGGTAAGGAATCTTTTGGGGCACGTTTATAAAATTTTTTGACTTCTGAAGGTGTTACTGTAATTTCACCTGCAATATTACGTTGCATCTCTTCTGTAAGAAGTTGATTGCGTATTAATTCGCGAAAATCTTCTTTGATCTCCAGGATTGATTTTTTATAATAATCTTCCAGCTGTTTTTGAGAGCCTATTTGATTAATAAAGACCTGTAATCTTCTGTTTAGCTCCATTTCAACCTGACTTTCAGTTATCTCAATACTGTCAACCTTTGCCTGGTTAAGTAATAATTTCTGAGCAAGCTGGTCTTCAAAAATACTGCATTTAGTTTTTTCCTCATTCCCCCTGTATCCTCGTGCTTTGAGTTGGATATACTGATTCTCAATATCAGACTGCAAAATAATCTGATCTCCAACAACACCTATTATACGGTCAATTACTTCATCCTGCGCCGATATTGTAAATGAAAATGTAACGCTGATAAATAATACGAGTATTTTCTTATTTATAGTTCTTGTCATGTTTATATTAGTTATCGTGTTTTAATATATTTCAAATTTATTACGACTTAATCCATCATAATAAATATTGGTTTCTATTTCTTTCAGGAATTTTATTTTCCGGTTGTTTAAGATAATACTTTTAATATTATCGTTGATATATTCTACAGGTGCATTAGAACCTTCTATTCTGTAATCACGGATATTTGCAAAATACATATATAATGAATCGGAAGCTTCAATATACTGATTGTATTTAAGATAGTTTTGCTGGTTATTGACAGAAACAGGGATAAGGTTCAATAACAGGTTAAAAGGGATCCAGTTCTCATTGAAATAGTCATACTTAGTGGCATACTGGTAGCAATATCCTTCCAGTTTAGTTAGATATTCACTGTTATTTGAACGGTACCATTGTCGAACATTAGGTATGTTTGGACTATTTATTGGAAGTTGAACAAAAAGAGTCTTTATAATATTTTTGTCAAGGATAAATTTATTAAGATGTTGATTATAGAATTCATTAATTTCATTTTGCGAGATTACTGTATCAAGTTTTTGATTTATCATTTGCTGCTGGTATTCATAGATCATTAATGAAGCCCGCGTGTCTTCCAGTCTTTCTAATACTTGCCGTTGTTTTTCATCAGATATATTTAGTTCAGCCTTTTGTAGAAGTAATTTGTTTTTAATCCATTTTTTGATATATGTTTTAGCTATTTCCGCACTGTCTTCTGCAGAAATATCTCCGTGGAAAATATTTTGCAGGTCAGAAGGATAGAAATATATATCTTCAACCCGGGCCAATGGGTCTTCCTGCTTATTAGGTTCTATTCTTGAACAACTAAATAATAAGATAGAAAGTAAAAAGATGCAGCCAAATCCAACCCAGACAATGTATCTATGAAACTTGCTTCTATTTTTCATATGAGTATACTGGTTTAGTCTATTAAAAATAGTAGTTTCTTATTTACTGAAACGGGATACTTGCTTTTCAAATCTTCTAGCCATTTCTTTTCAAGAAAATCCTGATAATCAGCTGTTACCAATCCTCTAATTTCTATAAGTGGTTTAGGCTCCGGTGTTATTATTTTATGTATAACTATCAGATGTGTTTTTCCATTACTGCCAACATATTCTCTTTTACCTGTATTCCATTTAACCTGGTCAATAATATAATTTTCTTCAGGTTTATAAATCCCGTGAGTAATAGTGAGATTATTTGTGTCAGGGAAATGGTTGAATTTGACATTGAAATCCTTGTCGGTGTATTTCTTTTGTTTACGTGTTCTAACCATCCGGTTTAATTTCTTTAACATGGAATTATCGCGTAGGGTATAGATAGTAGCATCTGCCTGCTCTGTTGTGAGATATTTATTCTTCTGAGTTTCATAGAATATTTTCAGGCCGGTAGTATCTTCAATTGCTTTTGTCCATACTTTTTTATCCATTATTTCAAACAATAAGATCCCATCATGGTATTCCTGCATAAGATATCTGAATTCAGGGTAATTAATTTCCAGTCTTTGTTTTTCGTGTTTGATTAATTCCTGACTTATATATTCAGAAAATAATCCAGGAACAGAAATCTCAATAAAATCCGGATCAATTCCCGATTTACTATTCAAAATATACCGGTTAAAATCTGATTGATTATATTTATTATCTGCGAATGAAAAAAGTATCGAGCTTAATTCAGAAAGCTTTTCCTGCAATCTCCCGGAATTAATAACTTCAGGAGTTATTAAGCTATAATAATCAGATAGTTTAGCTGAATCAATATAGAAATTATACTCATTCTTTAGTTTATTGACAAAAGCTTCCCTGGCAATTATTGCTCTCCCGCTTTTGTAGACTTTTTCTTTGAGTTGATTTTTTAGTTCATTATATGATTCCAAATCCTGTTTGTCAATTCTTTTTATTATATGCCAGCCAAAATTTGTTTGTACAGGTTCACATATATCTCCATTTTCGTTTATAGAAAAAGCAGCTTTCTCAAATTCCGGAACCATTCGTCCGGCACCAAACCATGGAAGTTCTCCTCCGTCCCGGGCCGAACCACGGTCGTCAGAATACTTCTTTGCCAGTTCTGTGAATGATTCCCCATTATTTAGTAATTTATAAATTCTGAAAATTTTCACTTTTGCAGAATCAATAACTTTTTTATCCGATCCCCTTGGTACAGCAACCATAATATGAGCTACTTTTACTTTCCCCTGAGCTTCTCTCTTGTCATTTATCCGTAGAATATGATATCCGTACTTTGTTCTTACAGGCATAGTTACTATCCCTGTATCATTTTTATACGCGGCATTTTCAAAAGGATAAACCATTTGGAATGCATTGAAGTAGCCAAGATTCCCTCCATTGGTTTTTGCTGTTGGGTCATCAGAGGTGCCGCGTGCGATAGACTCAAATGACTCACCGAGTTGTATCCGGGTTCTGATAGAAATGGCTTTTTCATAAGCTGAAAGCGTATCTTCGGGTGTAGGATTATTCTTAAGTTTTACAAGAATATGACTAATATTTACTTCCGTTTCTAATCTGTTGTATGCTTCCTGTGTAAGAATTTCAATTGTGGCAATATCTGTAAGGTAAGCTTTCGCAAGTTGTTCTCTGTATCCTGCAAGTTCCTTTTTAAAAGTACCAAGAGTATCCATCCCCAGGCTTTCTGCTTCAACAACTTTAAGTTTAAAGTTTATATAAAGATCAAGATACTCCTCTGTTGTAGTTGATTGATTATTAATATTTTGTGTATTATTCTTCTGATGTATCCATTCAAACTCACTGAGGTTGACCTTATGGCTGCCAATTGTCAATAAAACCTTTTCTTCTTCAGGTTGTGAGAACAAGAGAACAGGTATTAATATGAGGTATAAACAAAGAAGTGTTTTTTTCATTTCCTGTGTTATTGATGGTTTAAATCCAATAATTATCTGCTATAATTAGGTGCTTCTCTTGTGATGATTACATCGTGGGGATGACTTTCCAAAACACCTGCACTGGTAATCCTTACAAATTTAGCTTCAGTTAATTGTTCCAGATTTTTTGCTCCACAATAGCCCATTCCAGCTTTCAGTCCGCCCAATAATTGATAAATGACTTCTGCAAGTGTTCCTTTGTAGGGTACACGGGCAGAAATTCCTTCCGGCACAAGTTTCTTTATATCATCTTCAATATCCTGGAAATATCTGTCTTTTGATCCATGTTGCATTGCTTCAATTGATCCCATTCCACGGTAGGATTTGTATTTTCTTCCATTATAAATAATTGTTTCACCGGGCGATTCTTCAACCCCTGCAAATAAAGCTCCGGTCATTACCGAGTTAGCTCCGGCAGCGAGTGCCTTAATAATATCACCTGAATATTTTATTCCGCCGTCAGCTATTATCGGAATACCGGTATCTTTTAACGCGTCAACAGCGTTAAAAATTGCACTAAGCTGAGGCACACCAACTCCGGCAATTATCCTGGTAGTGCATATTGATCCCGGTCCTATACCTACCTTAACACCATCGGCTCCGGCATCAGCCAGTGCTTTTGCGCCTTCCCCGGTCCCAACATTTCCAGCTACAACATCCAGCCCCGGAAATTCTTTTTTCACCTGCTTTAATATTTGTATAACAGCTTTAGTATGTCCATGGGCAGTATCAATAACAATTGCATCAGTATTTGACTCTACCAGTGCCCTAACCCTTTCCATTGTATCGGAAGCGATCCCGACTGCAGCAGCAACTCTAAGTCTGCCTTTACTGTCTTTGCATGAATTGGGCCGGTCTTTTGATTTTGAAATATCCTTGTAGGTGATTAATCCTATCAGCTTATTATTTTTATCAACAATTGGAAGTTTTTCAATTTTATGCTTTTGTAAAATTTCAGCCGCCTGGCTCAGATCAGTTTCCTGGTTAGTTGTTACAAGATTTTCCCTGGTCATTATATCCCTTATATAAAGAGTGCCATCCAGTTCAAACCTGAGATCACGATTAGTTACAATGCCAAGGAGGATATTGTCTTTATCCACAACAGGAATTCCACCAATTTTGTACTCTTGTATTATAAGATTCGCATCTTTTACAGTTGCATCAGGTTGTATGGTAATGGGTTCATGGATCATTACATTTTCTGCTCTTTTAACTTTCTTAACCTGCCTTGCCTGCTCCTTGATACTCATATTCTTATGAATGACACCGATGCCTCCCTCACGGGCAATAGCAATCGCGAGATTTGCATCAGTAACAGTGTCCATTGCAGCAGAAACTATTGGAGTGTTTATAATGATGTTTCGTGAGAACTTTGTAGTAAGATTTGTTTCATGCGGCATAACCTCAGAATAGGCAGGTAAAAGGAGGACATCATCAAAAGTTAATCCCTCATATAGAATTTTGTCCGGATATGATGACATTTTTTATTATATTTAGTTAAATTTAAGTAGCGCAAAAGTACAAAAAATATAGCGTATGAGGAAAAGTTAAAAGAATGAATATTTATCAGCAAATATTATCACGCTATTGGGGCTATTCCAAATTCTGGCCTTTACAGGAAGATATTATCAAATCGATTGCTAATGGTAATGATACATTGGGACTTATGCCAACCGGTGGGGGTAAGTCAGTTACCTTTCAGGTTCCGGCGATTGCCAAAGATGGAATATGCCTTGTTGTTACACCCCTTATAGCCCTTATGAAAGACCAGGTTGACGGGCTTAAAAGAAAAGGTATTAAAGCAATTGCAGTATACTCAGGTATGACAAGAAAAGAGATAGATATTGCACTTGAGAATTGTATCTATGGTAATTATAAATTCCTCTATTTGTCACCGGAAAGATTGAAAACAGAAATATTCAGGGCAAGGGTACAAAAAATGAATGTTTCTCTTGTGGCTGTGGATGAATCTCATTGTATTTCTCAGTGGGGTTATGATTTTAGGCCTTCCTACCTGAAAATTACCGATCTCAGAGAGCTTTTGCCAGACGTTCCTTTCCTGGCAATTACTGCAACAGCTACTCCGGAAGTGGTTGATGATATCCAGGAAAAACTTAGATTTAAAAAGAAAAATGTACTTAAAACAAGCTTTGAAAGGAAAAATCTCGTTTATCTGGTAAGGATTACATCTGATAAGCAGAAATATTTATTAAATGTAATAAAGAAATCTTCGGGTAGCGGAATAGTGTATGTCAGGACCAGAAGGCGTACAAAAGAAATTTCTGATTTTTTGATTACAAATGAAATATCGGCATCCTATTATCATGCAGGGCTTAGTCATCCGGTGCGCTCAGAAAGACATAAAGGATGGACTGATGGAAAGATAAGGGTTATTGTTGCAACCAATGCATTTGGGATGGGAATAGATAAAGCTTCTGTTCGCTTTGTAATTCATGTTGATATTCCTAATTCACTTGAAGCATATTTTCAGGAAGCAGGCAGGGCAGGCAGGGATGGGAAAAAGGCATATGCAGTAATGCTTTATAATGAATCAGATAAAGCCAAACTGGATAGAAGGATAAGTACAGGCTTTCCGCCAATAAAAGTGATTAAGAGAGTATATGAAGCACTTGGTAATTATTTTCAGATACCTGTTGGAGGAGGAAAGAATGGAGTTTTTGATTTCAATATTGCTGATTTTATTTCTAAATTCAAATTCAATGCGGTTATTGCATATAATAGTCTTAAATTTCTCGAAAGAGAAGAGTATATTGAATTGACTGATGAGTTGAATAATCCTTCAAGAGTGCTTTTTTTGTATAAACGTGATGATCTCTATAAATTTCAGGTTGAAAACTCTGCTTTTGATGGTTTTATTAAACTTCTTTTAAGATCATATACCGGATTGTTTACAGAATTTGTACCAATTGATGAACAAACTCTTGCCGGCAGAGCCAAAATATCCCGCGAATTAGTATATAAATTCCTTAAGAAACTCAGTAATTTTAAAGTTATCAGTTATGTTCCGGGAAAAAGGACATCTCTTGTAATATATACCGAAGAACGACTTGACCAGAAGTCACTTATTATATCTAAGGAGAACTATAAGATACGAAAAGAAAAATTTATTCAAAGACTGGAAAAAGTAAATGAATATGCTTCACGGAAAGATATTTGCCGTAGCCGGTTTCTGCTTGAATATTTCGGAGAGAAAGGAAGTCCCCGGTGTGGGCATTGTGATTTTTGTAAGGGAGAAAATGAAATAAATATTAGTAAAACTGAATTTGAACAAATTTCTGAAATGATCAGTAATTGTTTGAAGAAAGAGTCAATGCTGCTGGAAAAACTGGTTGATACGGTTGACCACAACAAAGAAAAAA
>JAUWPX010000231.1 GCA_030611395.1 Bacteroidota bacterium
GTGCATATAATTCTGCGGCACACCCAATATGATAGTCGTTATACACATCCCATAAACCATCCTTGAACATGCCGTCAATTAATTTTGAGTGCCCAAGCTTATGCCCTGACCGGTGTCCCGGCAGGTAAAATGGAACATTAGACATGCTCTCCATCCCACCTGCAACCACAATATCATTATCATTATCATCTGTTAGTATTGATTGTACACCAAGCATAATAGCTTTCATTCCTGAGCTGCAAACCTTATTCACCGTAGTACATGGAGTGCAATCCGGTAGACCTGCAAGAAGGGTAGCCTGCCTGGCAGGTGCTTGTCCGAGATCAGCAGAAAGAACATTTCCCATAAAAACCTCATCCACATCGCAACCATCAATCCCGACCCTCTCTACAGAGTCTTTAATTACAATTGCACCTAAAGAGGTTGCACTCAAGGAAGATAATGAACCCCCGAAACTGCCAACCGGTGTACGGGCAGCTGAAACAATATAAATTTCTTTCTTTTCCATAGAATTTGTTTTATGTTAATTCAATAGTTTATAGTTCTGCTTTTCGGTTTTAAAGTACAACTTATTTATATAAATCAATGTCAAATGACAACATATCATATGCCAGGAAAACATTCTCAGGGAGTTCTTTCTGAATTTCCGAATGTTTCCCCATTGTATGACTGATATGGGTCAGGTAAGCCTTTTCAGGTGAAATCTCTCTTATAACAGCCAGTGCTTCATCAAGATTAAAATGAGATATATGTTTCCGTTTATGCAAGGCATTAATCACCAGAATCCGTGTACCGGATATTTTCTTTTTCTCCTCATCCGGAATAAAATTAGCATCAGTGATATATGTAAAGTCACCTATCCTGAAACCATAAATTGGAAGCCGGTAATGGTAAATTCGTATGGGTATAATCTTTAACCCACGAACATCTATGATACTATCATCAATAGTATGAAGGTTCATCTGAGGTATACCCGGGTATTTCAATTCTGCAAAAACATAAGAGTATTCCCTTTTAACAGCTTCCTGCACCCTTTTTTCTGCAAAAACATCGATTGGCTGGCGTGATCTGAAATTGAATGGACGCACATCATCCATCCCGGCAATATGGTCTTTATGCTCATGTGTTAACAGGATAGCATCTAACTTGCCTACCCCCGCACGTAGCATCTGTTGCCGGAAATCGGGTCCTGCATCAATAACAAAAGTAGCATCCTCCGTTTCAATAAGTACAGATGTACGAAGCCGATTATCTTTCGGATCATCCGACCGGCATGTATCGCAATCGCATGTAATAACCGGAACACCCTGAGAAGTGCCTGTACCTAAAAAAGTAATTTTCATGTGAGCAAATATAAACTGAATTATTGAGGATAGGAATAAAAAAAGGCTAAGGCTAAGGCTGAGGCTAAGGAAGAGGAAGGAGGAATGGAAGATAAGAGCTTTTTGGATTTTAGAAATTTCTTTTATTAATTGACATACTAAGGTTTTATTTTATACTATTTTTGTTGAAATTCAAAGCCATGGAAGCTACAATATACCTGATACCGGCAAGCCTGGGAAGTGATAAAACAAATCATTTTTTACCCGATCTGGTTTTCAATATTATTAATAAAATAGATACTTATATTGTTGAGAACGAACGAACTGCAAGAAGATACCTGATTAAGCTGGGGATCAAGACTCCCATTGATGATCTTCAGTTCTATATCCTGGACAAACACACTGCACCAAATGAAATCAGCAAATTCTTATATCCTGCCAGACAAGGTAATAACATGGGCATCATCTCTGAAGCCGGGACTCCTGGTGTTGCCGATCCGGGTGCAGATATTGTTGAAATTGCCCACCGGGAAAACATCCGTGTAGTACCTCTTGTCGGACCCTCTTCCATCCTTCTTGCATTGATGGCTTCGGGATTGAACGGTCAGAATTTTGCTTTTACAGGGTATTTGCCAATTCAAAAAAATGAAAAAACTCAAAGGATCAAACAGCTTGAGATGCGTTCGGGAAAAGAAAACCAGAGCCAGATATTTATGGAAACCCCTTACCGGAACCAGAAACTGCTGAATGACCTTTTCAAAACATGCTCGCCCCAAACCCGACTTTGCATTGCAACTGATATTACAATGGATACTGAGTGCATAAAGACAAGAACAATTGCTGAATGGAAAATAAACCCTCCGGATATCCATAAACGCCCGACTATATATATTCTTCATGCATAATTAAAAGAATTATCCGCCAAAATTTTAATGGAACGAACTCGTAACACGAAACTTGTAACAATAGAAAAGTTGATTTGTTGATACGTTTATTTGTAAAGAAAGAGTATGTAGTTAGAATTCCCTGTTATTATTTTTCATATATTGTTGCGACATTAATCTAAAAATAAAATCAAATGAATCTTTATTCAAACAAAGTCCGGGGAACAACGGGCAAGATTTTTAGTTTTATATTATTATTTCTAATAACATCCGGTATTGTACTATCGCAAAAGCTGGACATGGATAAACTCAAAGACCTGAAGGCAAGGAGTATTGGTCCGGCTGGAATGAGTGGTCGTGTTACTTCTATTGCTGTTGTACATAACCAGCCTGAGATTATTTTTGTAGGTACTGCATCCGGGGGGTTATGGAAATCTGAGAGTGGTGGTATTGAATGGAAACCGGTTTTTGATAAAGAAAAGGTTGCTTCAATTGGCGCTGTAGCCATTGATCAGAGTAACCCTGATATCATATGGGCAGGTACCGGTGAAGGGAACCCGCGTAATAGCCTTAACGGAGGGTACGGTATCTATAAAAGTATAAACGGAGGAAAATCATGGAAGCTTATGGGTCTTGAGAAAACAAGGCATATTCACCGTGTTATTGTTCATCCTAAAAACAGTGATATTGTTTACGTTGGTGCAATTGGCACTCCATGGGGTCCTCATCCCGAAAGAGGAGTTTTTAAAACTACTGACGGGGGTAAAACCTGGGAAAAGGTTCTTTTTGTTAATGAACTGACCGGCGCAGCTGATCTGGTTATGGATCCATCAAATCCAGACAAACTGTTTGCAGCAATGTGGGAACATCACAGGTTGCCCTGGTTTTTTAAATCCGGTGGCAAAGGATCAGGCCTGTATATGACTATTGACGGTGGAAAGAACTGGGAAAAACTTAAAGACAAAGACGGACTTCCAAAAGGTGAACTGGGAAGGATAGGTCTTGCTATTGCCAAAAGTAATACGAAAATAATATATGCATATATCGAATCAAAAAAGAATGCGATATACCGTTCTGTTGACGGTGGATACAAATGGGAAAAGCGAGGTGATAACAATATTGGCGGACGGCCTTTTTATTATGCAGAAATCTTTGTTGATCCGCAAAATGAAAACCGGCTATACAGTCTTTTTACAAGAGTTAATATAAGTGAAGACGGGGGAAAAACATTTAGTCAGCTTATCGGCTGGAATATTCACCCCGACCATCATGCATGGTGGATACATCCTGAAAATCCCGATT
>JAUWPX010000146.1 GCA_030611395.1 Bacteroidota bacterium
TCAGGGAGGAGATTTTTTATTAAATGCTTTAAGATCGGAACTTGATATATCTACAGGAGAAACCACCGAAGACGGCAGGTTCGATTTGGACAGGGTTGCCTGCCTTGGATGTTGTGCTATAGCCCCGGTAGTAAAAATAGATGATACCATCCACAGCCGGGTATCGGTTATTAAATTAAAGGAAATACTGGACGGGTATGAATAATTTTGAAACCATACAAAAAAATGCTCTTAGTGAATGGTTGTCATTACAAGAGAATCCTGAGCCGGTTATTTATATTGGAATGGGAAGCTGTGGTATTGCTTCCGGAGCAGATAAGGTATGGAACCAGGTACATGAAACAATCAGTAAGGAAAAAATAAAGGCTAAAGTCCTTAAAGTCGGATGCATAGGTCCGTGTTACCTGGAACCTTTATTAGATATTCAAAAACCCGGGTTTCCTCGTTTTAGTTTTAATAACGTGGATGAACAAAAAACGATCAGATTATTAACAGAGTTTTTAAACGGTGAAGAATCTAAATTAAAACCTCTCGGACATTTAGATACACAACAAAAAGAAATTGATGGGATCAGATCATTCTGGGATCAACCGATGCTTAAAAACCAGGAGCGTATAGTTTTAAGGAATTGCGGTATTATTGATCCTGAAAACATTAATCATTATATAGCAAGAGATGGATTCAAAGGTTTACTCAAAGCTTTGAATCTCGGACCTGAAGGTATTATCGATGAGATAAAAAAATCAGGACTCAGAGGCAGGGGAGGAGCCGGTTTCCCAACCGGATTGAAGTGGCAGTTTTGCAGGGAAGCCAAAGGCAAGCCAAAATATCTTATCTGCAATGCGGATGAAGGCGATCCCGGTGCTTTTATGAACCGTTCTCTTATGGAAGGTGATCCTTTTGCTCTGCTTGAAGGAATGGTAATTGCTGCACATGCTATAGGAGCAAATACCGGGTACATTTACATTCGTGCTGAATATCCTCTGGCTATCGAACGTCTCAAAATCGCTATAACACAAATGAATGATCTGGGTTTCCTGGGGAAAAATATCCTAAACAGCGGTTTTTTATTTGAAATCAGACTGAAAGAAGGTGCAGGGGCTTTTGTTTGCGGAGAAGAAACAGCATTGATCGCATCTATTGAAGGACAAAGAGGAATGCCAAGAAGCAGACCACCATTTCCTGCGACATCAGGACTGTATGGTAAACCTACAAATATAAATAACGTTGAAACTCTTGCAACCATACCTAATATATTACGGGAAGGCGGAGACTGGTATGCCGGTTTTGGGACAAAAACCAGTAAGGGAACTAAAACTTTTGCCCTTGTAGGGAAAGTCAGGAGGGCCGGACTTATTGAAGTGCCGATGGGTACCACGTTACGGAAAATCATCTTCGATATCGGAGGCGGTACCATAAAACCCTTTAAAGCAGTTCAAACAGGAGGACCTTCAGGGGGTTGCCTTTCAGAAGAATTTCTTGACCTGCCTGTCGATTATGAGTCTCTTACTCAAGCCGGCTCCATTATGGGCTCCGGAGGCTTGATAGTAATGGATGAACACACCTGTATGGTGGATGTGGCTAAATATTTCCTGAAATTTACTAGTCAGGAAAGTTGCGGTAAATGTGTGCCATGCCGGATTGGAACGACCAGAATATTAGAGATACTTGAAAAAATCACCAGTGGAGAAGGAGAAATAAAAGACCTTGAAATTTTAGAAAACCTTGCACATACTGTTAAGAATGGTTCACTGTGCGGACTGGGACAAACTGCGCCTAATCCTGTATTAACAACCATAAAATACTTTAAAGATGAATATTTAGAACATATTGAAAACAACCGTTGCCCGGCTGCAGTTTGCAGGGATCTGGTTGAATACAGGGTAATTAAGGAAAAATGTACCGGATGCCAAAGGTGTGTAAATGTTTGTCCAACCGGGGCAATTACAGGTCCCAGAAGCGAACCACACAACCTGGATAAATCAAAATGTATAAAATGCAGGGCTTGTTATGAAATATGCAGATTCGATGCTATTGCCGGTGATGCTATTGTAATAGAATAAATAAACCAGATATTTTTATGTTTCAAATATGGAAGTGAAAACCGGGAAAAATATCAGCATAATAATTGACGGAAAGAAAATTTCTGTTCCTGATGGCACTACTGTTCTTGAAGCAGCCCGCATAAAGAATATCTATATCCCCACCTTATGTTGGCTCGAAAATTTAGTGCCATACGGGGGTTGCCGGTTATGTGTAGTTGAAATAAAAAATATGCGTGGTTATCCAACTGCATGCACAACACCTGTTGTAAATGAAATGGAGATAACTACAAATACACCGGAATTAAAATCATTAAGAAAAGAAACACTCGAATTGATCCTCTCTGAACATCCTTATAGCTGCCTTGTCTGTAAAGACAAAAAAGATTGCACAGAGTTTATGCATTCAACCCGGAAGGTAAGTACAACAACCGGCTGTAATTATTGTTCTAATAATGGTGTTTGCGAATTGCAGGATTTAGTCGAATATGTTGAATTATCTGATATAAAATATCCTGTTACTTACCGCGAAATTGAACCGGAAAGGAATAATCCGTTTTATGACCTTGATTATAACCTGTGCATCCTTTGTGGCCGCTGCGTAAGAATTTGCAATGAAGAACGGAACAGTGAAGTCTTGTCTTTCGTCCAACGAGGAAACCAAACAATAGTAGGAACAGCTTTTGATGAATCTCAAAAAGATGCAGGATGTGAATTTTGCGGTGCATGCATTGATGTATGCCCAACCGGTTCAATATCTGAAAAAATGGGTAAATGGGTTGGCTTGCCCGATAAATCAACTGAAACGATTTGTCTGTTTTGCCCGGTTGGATGCACAATAAATGTAAACTCTAAGGGTAATCGTATAATAAATGTTGGCCCGAAAACAGAAGAAAGAATAAATCCTAAACAAATTTGTGTCAGGGGCAAGTTTGTTCCCGGTGATATTGTTCACCATCCCGACCGGATATTGAATCCTTTTATTAGAAAAGGTGATAAATGGATTGAAGCAAGCTGGAAAGAGGCTATTAGTTATACTGCCGGTAAACTTAAACAATATATTGGTGACAAGTTTGGGATGATCGGTTCTCCCCATGATTACCTGGAGGATAATTATATCCTGCAGAAATTTACAAGGAAGGTTATGAGGTCAAATAACCTTGATATGCTTTCAGCCTACCCTAATAGTGAAATACTTGAAAAGATACATAAATATTATAATACCTTCCCTCCACTTGAAATAGATGCTATTAAAGATTCTGATACAATACTAATAATCGGTTCAAACGGCTCAGTATCACACCCAATAATTGAAAACAGGATCAGAAAAGCTTACAGAAACGGAACTAAAATAATTTTTGCAAATCCATATGATAACCGTACATCTTCTTTTTCGCATAACACACTAATTTTTAATAATGGCAGGGAACTACTACTTCTTCATACAATATTATCAGAACTGCTTAGAAATAAAAATGGTGAAGAAACAAAGAATTTGAAATTACAATTACAAGAGTTGGATTTTAACAGTGCCTGCCATCAGCTTGGCATTTCAGGATCACAGGTTAATTCGGCTGTTAAATTAATTTCAGATTCAAAGAAATTATTCATTCTTGCAGGTGATGGAGTACTACGGGGTACAGATTGTATTAATAGTTTTAATGCCTTATATAATCTTCAACTTCTTCAGAAAAACCCGGATAATTGCAGAATAATGTTCCTTTTGAGTGAAGGTAATTATTATGGTGGAACTTTTGCAGGTATGAATCCCGGTCTTCTGCCGGGTTTTGAAAAGATTGAAAACACTTTCGGGTTATCACGAGACGAGATGATAAACAACATAGGTAAAAATGGTATTGAATCACTATTTGTATTTGGTGATATCCCCGGAAGTCCTGATCTTTCAGGTCTAAAATTCTTTGTTCAGCAAAACATGTTTCTTACAGGTATCTCAAAATATGCACATGTCTTCTTCCCCGTAACAAGTTTTCTTGAAACAAAAGGACACATAATTAATATTGAAAGAAAACTTAAGAAGACAAAGCAGGTTATAATACCACCGGGAGAGACAAAAACACCATGGAAAACCGTATCCCTGTTGGCTCAGGCAATGCCGGACGAAAGCTTTAACATAAGAAACACGGAAGATATTTTTAAAGAATTACAATCACAAACCGATCTTTCTTTTTCAACAAACAATAAACCCGGAAAAACCTGTTTACCAATAAAATTAATACCTTTTAAAAAGGGAAAGGAGCATACTGAAAAAGAGAGTTTGGAATACAATTATTTTCATTACAGTGGTAATGATCTGTCAACGCTTATTGATGGTTTGAAAAAGGTTGAGGCTAAGGCTGAGGCTAAGGTTGAGGAGTTGAAGAATTGAGGAGGTAAGGAAGGAAAGAGGTTTTATAAAAACTGTTGAAATGGTCAAAATAGTAGAGAAAAAACAAATTGCACCGAACGTACACAGTATTACTGTTGAAGCGCCGGATATTGCCAGGAAAGCTTTGCCGGGGCAATTTGTTATTATTATTCCTGACCAATACAGTGAACGTACCCCAATGACTATTTCGGACTGGGATGCAAAAAAGGGGACTGTAACGTTTATTTTCCTTGAGATAGGAGCAAGCACACAAAAGCTTGCGGAATTAAATCCGGGTGATGACCTGTACTCATTTACAGGACCACTTGGCAAACCTATGGAGATTAAGAAATTTGGCACTGTAGCTCTGATCGGCGGTTGTTATGGCATAGGGGGGATCTATCCGGTCGCCAGAGCATTAAAGCAAGCCGGAAATAAGACAATTTGTTTTTCAGAAGCACGCAGTAAATTCCTTCTTTACTGGAACGAGAAACTTGAAGAAGTATCGGATGAAGTTAGATATTCAACAGTTGAT
>JAUWPX010000067.1 GCA_030611395.1 Bacteroidota bacterium
GTATGCCTGTTTTGCCCTTCCTGTACATCAATATAATACCTGCCGTTTAAATCCTGAATATAAAAATAGTTCTTCAAAGCCCGTGATTTTTCGGGATACAATCCGATATTATATTGGCCATCAAAAAAATCGATATGTTCAATATATTCAGATTTATACCTTATACTTTTAATATCGAAATATCTGTATTCGTTACCGGCAGGGAAAACATTTGTAGTCGGATCGCTGAATACCAGCATGTTGCTATTGAAGGTTGAGGGTTTCAGATCGGTTCTGGCATAATCCCATTTGTTATTCTGGCATACAACTGCTTTAATCTGCTGATACGGGTCCCTGATATGATATGAATTCAGATCGATTGAAAAGCTGACTTCCTGTCCCTCGTTATATATTGCTGTTATAGATGGACGTTTTGCACTGGCGGTTATATTAACCAGTTTTTCGGAAACTGTAAACCTTTTTGTAAGAACAATCTTTTCAGGATCATAATCTTCGTACACCTTTATAATATAATTACCTGATATTCTGAATTGAATATTTTCGTTTGGAAATCCCAGTTGGTAGTTTACGTAATCGACGGTAGTATTAAACGAATAGTTAAATTTTTCAATCTGGTTTTCCGGGAACCCGTCCATATATTCCGGAGGAGATAAATTTGAGGAATTCCATCCGGCGTCACAATGTTCGAATGTATATTGATAATTCCCTGTTCGCGATCCCAGTTCGTCAAAAATAAGCACCAGCTTTTCATTACTGTTCAGGTTCAGAATGGGGTAGGACAGGTCCCATCCTTTTTTATGTAACAGAACAGTTTTTATCCCACTTTTAAAAATATGCCCTGAGTAGATCAGAGAATCCTGGCATGAAGCTTTTCCATGATAGAAAAAGATTATTAAAAGGGATATTAAAAGAGTGAAATTATTCCTGTAGGTATTCAATGGTTTTCGGTTCATTTTAAAAAAAGATAAAAGACAAAAGTAAAAAGATAAAAACAAAGAGCAAAGAGCGAAGAACCAGAACTCGTAACCCGTAACACATTAACAATTTTTATACCATTTTACTACCATTCCAATTGCAGGAAATTAAAAATTGTCTATTTTTATGGAAAATTTTATAAAATCAAAACTATAACATGCCCAAGGTTATAAGAATTAAGAAGGGCCTGGATATAAAGCTTAAAGGGAAGCCTGAGAGGATCATTATTCAGGCTGAACCTTCAGAGTTTTATGCAGTAAAACCACCCGATTTCCCAGGTCTGTCCCCATTGCCAAAATTATCTGTAATAATTGGATCTGAAGTAAAAACCGGATCTCCCTTATTTTATGATAAGAACAAGCCGGATATATTATTTACTTCGCCTGTTAGCGGAAAAGTTGTGGCTGTGAATCGGGGCGAAAGGAGAAGGATCCTTGAGGTGGTAATAGAGTCAGACAATAAAAATGAAGCTGTTACTTTTCAGAAAGGTGATCCTAAAACCATGAACAGGGAGGAGATTGTTAATAATCTTCTGAAAAGTGGAGTGTGGCCTTTTATCAGGCAGCGACCTTTTCATATTATTGCTGATCCTAACGATGATCCCAGGGCAATCTTTATTTCAGGTTTTGATTCAGCACCGCTGGCACCTGATCTGGATTTTCTTCTTAACGGAGAAGAGGCTTCGTTTCAAACAGGAATAGATGTTTTGTCACAATTAACAGCAGGGAAGATACATATTGGTGTAAATGCTGTTTTTCCAACAGCTAAGGTTTTTTCTAAAACTGATGGTGTAGAATTACATAAATTCAGGGGCCCGCATCCGACCGGGAATGTTGGGGTGCAGATCAATCATATTGATCCTGTGAAAAAAGGGGAAAAAGTATGGACCGTTAATGCTCAGGATGTAATTGTGATCGGAAAACTTTTTGAGAAAGGCGTTTTTAACCCAACCAGACTGGTGGCACTTACAGGCTCAGAGGTAAAAAATCCGAGATATTACAGAACCAAACTGGGTGCTTCTGTTAAGCCATTGCTTAAAGATAATGTGAAGGAGGGCAATAACCGGTATATCAGCGGGAATGTTCTTACCGGCAGTAAAATAAGCAAGGAAGGTTATATAGGTTTCTACGATTCACAGGTAACAGTAATACCGGAAGGTGATTCTTATGAGTTTTTAGGCTGGGCTTTACCGGGTTTGAAAAAATTCAGTGGTTCACGGACTTTCTTTTCATTTCTTCTTCCAAATAAAAAATATACACTGCATACAAATCTACAGGGTGGCAGAAGGGCTTTTGTATTAACCGGACAATATGAGAAGGTATTGCCTATGGATATTTATCCGCTGCAATTGCTTAAAGCTATTCTTGTTGAGGATATTGATCTTATGGAAAACCTTGGAATATATGAAGTGGCGGAAGAAGATTTTGCTTTGTGTGAATATGTTTGTACCTCAAAAACAGAGGTTCAGTCAATATTAAGAAACGGGTTTGAACTGATGCTAAAGGAGCTTGGATAAAAAATACTCTATATAATATTCTATTAATTGAACCAGGAAGCTGATAATCAAAATATAATGAAGTCATTAAGAAAATTTGTTGATAAAATAAAGCCACACTTTTCGAAAGGTGGAAAACTTGCAAAGCTCCATTCTACTTTTGAAGCTTTTGAATCGTTTCTTTTTGTTCCAAACCGGGTAACAACGAAGGGAGCTCATATTCGCGATGCCCTTGATATGAAAAGGGCAATGAGTGTTGTTGTTGCAGCGGCTGTTCCGGCTCTTCTTTTTGGAATGTGGAATACAGGCTATCAGTATAATTTGTCTATTGGGATGGAGGCTACAATATGGGAGAATTTTGTAATCGGGTTTCTGAAAGTATTACCGATCATTGTTGTTTCCTATGTTGTCGGACTTGGAATTGAATTTGCAGTTGCCCAGATACGTGGACATGAAGTAAATGAAGGCTTTCTTGTTTCAGGTTTCTTAATCCCACTGGTTGTACCCGTGGATGTACCTTTATGGATGGTTGCCGTGGCAACCGCATTCTCTGTTATTATTGGCAAGGAGGTTTTTGGAGGTACGGGAATGAATATTCTGAACCCGGCGCTTACAGCACGGGCGTTCCTGTTTTTTGCTTACCCGGCATGGATGTCCGGGGATACTGTATGGATTCATGGGCTTAAAAGTGGAGAGGGCATTATAGATGGATTTTCAGGAGCCACTCCCCTGGCGAATGCTGCAGCAGGTTTGTTTGAAAATTTACCCTCAACCTGGGAAATGGTCCTTGGAACCATTCCGGGATCAGTTGGCGAGACTTCTGTTATAGCTATATTGATTGGAGCTGTTATACTTGTTGCAACCGGAATTGGAAGCTGGAAGATAATGTTCTCTATGACTGCCGGAGGACTTGTTATGGGATTGCTTTTTAATGCTTTTGCAGTAAATTCTTTTATGGAGATCCCTGCCTGGCATCACTTAATTATGGGAGGGTTTGCATTCGGTGCTGTATTTATGGCAACCGATCCGGTTACGGCAGCACAAACCGAACATGGTAAATGGATATATGGATTTTTAGCAGGATTTTTAGCTGTTCTGATCCGTGTTATTAACCCTGCATACCCTGAAGGTGTGATGCTTGCAATATTGTTGATGAATGTATTTGCTCCATTAATAGATCATTATGTCGTTGAGGCAAATATTAGGAAAAGAGTTAGAAGAGCGAAGAATTAAGATAAACAATATAAGAACATAAAATATTAAATATTATCACATGAAAAGTTTTAGTAATACATACATTTTTGTTTTCTCAACAATAATGGTTGTTATTGTTGCTGCTTTACTTAGTACGGCAGCAATGGTGCTTCAGCCATTACAGGAAAGAAATATTAAGATACAGAAAAAAAGGAATATCCTTTCTTCTATAAGAATTGAAAATAATGCGAAAAATGCTGAAGAACTGTATGATAAATATATTTCAAACAGTTTTGTTATTAATGCTGAAACCGAAGAACAGGAATCCTTTAATGCTTTTGAGATTGAAATGGGGTTGCAAATGAAGAAAAGCCCTGAGCAGAGATCACTCCCGGTATTTATCAGCTCTCTTGATGACGGCACGAAAAAATATATTGTGCCTGTTCATGGCAAAGGTCTCTGGGGACCTATATACGGATTTGTGGCATTAAATGATGATTTTATAACATTATACGGAGCTGTTTTTAATCATGATGATGAAACCCCCGGGTTAGGAGCTGAGATAGATACCGATTGGTTCGGAGCACAATTTGCAGACAAGAAAATATTTAATAAAAACATGAAATTTATTTCCATTGACCTTGTAAAGGGTGGAGCGGATCCGGAAAGTTTAAATGAAGTTGATGCCATTTCAGGTGGCACACTTACAAGCGACGGGCTTGAAAAAATGCTGTATGACTGCCTTAGCAGTTATCAAACCTATTTTAAAAACCAAATGAAAAATAACAAATGAGCGACAGAGAACCATTATTTTCTTCGAAGAACATTAAACTTCTTACTAATCCTTTGAACGTTGATAATCCAATTACTGTTCAGGTGCTTGGAATATGTTCTGCACTGGCGATTACTGTTAAGCTTGAACCTTCGATTGTTATGGCTATATCAGTGATAGTTGTATTATCTGTATCTAACGTGGTTATTTCAGCACTTAGAAAAATGATACCTCCCCGAATCAGAATTATTGTGCAGCTTACAGTAATTGCAACAATGGTAATTCTGGTTGACCAGGTTCTGAAAGCATTTGCATACGATGTTAGTAAGCAACTATCGGTGTTTGTCGGATTGATAATTACTAATTGTATAATTATGGGTCGTCTTGAAGCATTTGCCATGAGCAACAGTCCATGGACAGCCTTCCTGGATGGTATCGGTAATTCAATCGGTTATGGAGTGATACTTATTATAGTCGGTTTCTTTCGTGAATTGCTTGGATCGGGAGAGATATTCGGATATCCGGTTTTTGAGAAGATTGGAATATATAATATTGGATATGAGAATAATGGATTTATGATCCTGCCTCCAATGGCACTTATAATTATTGGTGTAATTATATGGGTGCAAAGGAGCAGAACTAAAGAGCTTATTGAGGAAAGTTGAAGAAAGTTAAGTAGTTGAGTAAGGTGAGTAAGTTGAGTAAGGAAGAGAGAAAATTAACAAATTAACCACAGTGAAATATGCTCCGTTGTCGCATTTCACGTGGCAAGCAAATTAACATATTAACTATTTACATATGGAAAACTTATTGAACATATTTGTTAAGTCGATTTTTATCGATAACATGGTTTTTGCCTATTTCCTTGGTATGTGTTCTTACCTGGCAGTTTCAAAAACTGTTAAAACATCTGTTGGTCTTGGAATAGCTGTAATATTCGTTTTAGTAATAACCGTTCCTGTTAATTATCTTATTGAGAACTATCTTCTCAGTAAAGGAGCACTTGTCTGGATAAGCGAAGATTTTGCCAATGTTGATCTTAGCTTCCTTACCTTTATTATGTTTATTGCTGTTATTGCATCAATGGTACAGTTGGTTGAGATGGTGATTGAAAAGTTTTCGCCTGCATTATATACATCTCTTGGTATTTTTCTTCCGCTTATTGCAGTAAATTGTGCTATACTGGGAGGCTCGTTGTTTATGGTAGAAAGGGAATATCAAAATATCGGTGAAGCTACCGTTTTTGGTCTTGGTTCCGGTGTTGGTTGGTTGCTCGCAATCGTGGGTATTGCAGCTATCCGTGAAAAAATCAGGTATTCAAATGTGCCGGCGCCATTGCGCGGACTTGGAATTACATTTATTATAACCGGACTGATGGGTATTGCTTTTATGAGTTTTATGGGAATTAAGATATAGAAGAAGTACTTAGAGTGCCTAAACAGATACATATTTAGCATAAAATTGAATTCATAAACAAACGTCAAATATTAAACAAACAATATGACCTTACTACTTTCACAATTCGGAATTATCCTGGTGAGTATTGCTGTTTTCCTGGTGGTGATCTTGTCCCTTGTACTTATTCTGCTTTACGCACGAAAAAAATTAACACCCCAGGGTGAAGTGCAACTCAAAATAAATGACAGGGAAATGCAGGTTTCCCCGGGCTCAACACTTTTATCAACACTATCAGCCAATGAAATTTATCTTCCGTCAGCTTGCGGTGGAATGGGAACCTGTGGAATGTGTACATGCCAGGTGCTTGAAGGTGGTGGGTCTATTCTTCCGACTGAAACGGGCTTTTTTACCCGTAAAGAACAACAAAATAACTGGAGACTGGGATGCCAGGTGAAAGTTCGCGAGGATATGGTTATTAGGGTGCCTGAAGCTATACTGGATATTAAGAAATATGAATGTGAAGTTGTCTCGAACAGGAACGTTGCAACTTTCATCAAAGAGTTTATTGTTAAATTACCTGAAGGTGAATCCCTTGATTTTCAATCTGGTGGTTATATTCAGATTGATGTTCCTAAAGTTGATGTTGATTTCAGGAAGGATATTTCTGTTGATGAGATGTTCCGCTCCGACTGGGACAAGTTTGGATTATGGGATCTGAAAATGAAAAATCCGGAAGAGACATACAGGGCATATTCAATGGGGAATCATCCTGCTGAAGGAAATATCATCCTGCTGAATATCCGTATTGCTACTCCGCCATGGGAGAGCTCAAAAAACAGGTTTAAAAAAGTGAACCCGGGTATCTGTTCGTCCTATATTTTTTCAAGGAAACCGGGCGATAAAGTTACTATCTCAGGTCCATACGGTGAATTCTTCATTAAAGATACAAACAAGGAAATGATATATATAGGCGGTGGCGCCGGAATGGCTCCAATGCGCTCTCACCTGTTACACTTGTTTGATACGCTCAAAACAAGCAGAAAAGTGACCTATTGGTACGGTGCCAGATCAAAAGAGGAAATATTTTATGAAGAGCATTTTCGTGAATTGGAAAGAAATTTCCCCAATTTTAAGTTTTATATTGCTCTTTCCGAACCGCTTAAAGAGGATAACTGGGATGGATTAACAGGTTTTATTCACCAGGTTCTCTATGATAGTTATCTGAGTAAACACGAAGAGCCGGAGGAAATAGAATATTACTTCTGCGGACCGCCTTTAATGAATAGCGCTGTTGAGAAATTGTTGTACGACCTGGGAGTGCCGGATGAGATGATTGCTTTTGATGATTTTGGCTAGCACCCGGCACCCAGCACCCAGCACCCAGCACCTTCTTTGAACCTTGAACCTTGAACCTTGAACCTTGAACCTT
>JAUWPX010000287.1 GCA_030611395.1 Bacteroidota bacterium
TCTTCATTCGATTTTTTATCATCCTGTGCATACACAAATTGAGTATGGATAAGAGATAAAACAAAAAACAAGATGATTTCTATACCTGTTCTCATAAGCTGATTACTGATCTTCTGATCTTTCGTATGCACCAATATCCGGACCCGCATCATTTGTTCTGCTATACCCCAGAATATCATTCGGGAAACGTATTCCTATTTCCTGAGAGCCTTTATCCAAAACAAAAGCGCATGAATCAAGCTGAAAATTCATACTGTCAGCCGCGATAAAACCGGGGGCATTATTAATGAATATATTATTATACCACTTTGGATCAGAAACATCTATTTTAGAGTCATCAACCTTTATCAGACAATGGTCAAAATAGTAAATAAAAATACCCGCATCCATCTTGTCAAATCCGATTTCTATTTCCAGATCACCATAAATAATACAGTTCCCGAAAGTAGCTTTTTTTAGTTCACCGGTAAAAAGAGCTGTATCATTAAGATTATAATAATTTGTAATTAACACAGTTGGTGTTACCCTGTTAAAGTATCTCCAATTATTTGAAACGGTACAGTGACTAAATTCGTACTCCCCCCCTGTTGTTAAAACAATTCCATAAAACCCACAATTTGCGATTACGCAATTGTAAGCATCGATTTTTGCATTAATAGCTGAAATACCGGCAAAATTCATTTGAGTAATAATGGAATTTGAAATAGTCAAATCTGGTGGTTCTTTTTCAGAATAAAGATTACCAAGATGCAAACCGGTTGTTCCATTCCGTATCTCAAGATATTCAATAATATTTCCAACACTGCCATTCAGAAAGTATAACCCACCCCACTGACCCGGAATTTCAGCATATTCGCTTTCAAGCCGGTCACCCTGAAAAATAACCGGCTCATCTATAGTTCCATGTATTTCAAGGGTTCCCATGATATACATTGTTGAATTTCTATGGAAGTGCACTCTTACACCGGGATTCAGAGTAAGTTTCTGCATACTATCAATCAGCATGCTGTTATAAACAAGGTATGGCTTATCATTTATCCACTGAGTCTGGGTAATTTCCCCATTTATCAGATGGACATCTTGTCCCCAGGCAACCAGATCAATATCCTGAAAATTTCCGTTTGTAATAAATACAACTGAATCTTTAACTACCAAAGGACTATTCTGGTTTTGAGGATCAACAGTAACTTCAACAAAAATATAAATACTGTCACCGGCAGGCAGTTCGACATTTTCAAGCTGCAAAGCCTTCACACCATCAATATTTAATCTGAAGTTAGAATTTTCTCTACCTGCCAGGTAAATTTCCGATATCATCAAAGCTTTGTTGTAAGGATTTTTTACCTGGAAATGCTTTGTTGTTGAGCCAATTGTAGTAAATACAGTATCAAACATAACAGTATCACAGGAAAAGGCCAGACTTCCGGAATCCCCGGTAAAAAATCTTTCCTTTTCACAAGAGAATAACAATATAATTATCCCCGGAATTATCCATATCTGTTTAATACACCATCTCATATACAAAAAGCGTTGGACAATATTGATTAAAAGTTAAAAGTTGTCATGTGTTTCCATTTTAGTATAGCAAATATACGGATTTTGCGAACGAAGTGAAGCAATCTCTTCTGACTTTTCGCAAAGCTCATGACAGTACATCTATTTTGCATTCTGGTTGTTTTTGGTAGTTTGCTTCGTCGCTTCGCTTCTCGCAAAATCCTTTTTCAACCAATAAAATCCGGTTAAAACTTCACATCTTCGCTAATCTCATCATTTCCTCATTTCCACCTCTTCCACTATTCCATTCTTCCAGTCTTCTAAAAGCTTATCTCCTCTCCGTTGTAGAAATCCAGTATTTTAAGACGCAGCAGATATTCATACTTAGCCTGCAACAAATCAGATTGTGTTCTGGAAAGATTATTCTTGGCAATATTATAATCGATTGAGCTAACCAGTCCGACATCAAATTTTTCACTTGTATATTCGAAGGCTTCCTGCATCGATTCAACAGCGTCAATTGAAGAATAGTATTTTTCAAGTGCGGAAACTGCGTCACTATTAGCTTGCTGTATATTCTTGTACAGGGTTTGTTTTGATTGTCTTAAGTTATATTGTGCATCCAGCATATTAACTTTTGCAATGCTAATGTCTCTTTGAACCCTCAGCTTGTTAAAAATTGGGATAGATAATCCCAGTGTGAGTTGCTTATATTGATTATCAATAAGCTGATTATCCAGTGAGTATTTAGTTGCGGGATCCAGTGGGTTTGTTGCATTCTCAGTATATCTTGAATAATATAATCCGCTTAAGTAAAGTTCAGGGCTTCTCCTGCCACGGCTAATAGCCAAAGCTTTTTCCTGGCTTTGCAACATATATTCTGCACTTTTTACTTCCGGCATATTTATAACAGCATATTCAAAAACAGAATCAGTGAAAATTACAGCAGGCTGACTTTCTATTGACAGGTCTTCAGGAGTAACAATACTAAACTCTTCCGGATTCTCCAGATCAAGTAATTGCACAAGTGTAAGTTTTGAGATTCGAAGTTGGTTATTTCTTTGGATAATAATTAATTTTTCACCTGCAGCCTGAGCCTTTATCTCAAGAAGTGTCCCTTTAGAAACACTCCCGACCTTCACCAGTGTTTCATTCTTATCTACCTGAACCATTGTAACTTCATATTGATCCTTGGCTACTTTTAATAATTCCTGATCAAACAAAATTTGAAGATATGCAGTGGCAATATAAATTGAAATATCATTTTTTGTTTTTTCAACATCTTCAATTGCGCTTTTCAAATTATATTTTTGTTGTTTTATTGAATTAAGGTTTTGTAATCCGTTAAAAATTGTCACCTGACTACTCAATCCCAAACTACCCTGCTGTAGTTTCATGTTTTCCCATTCATATATTTCAGTGTTCAGCGATCGTCCTGAACTATATCTATGCTCTAACCCGGCATTTACATTAGGCAACAACTCAAATTTCGATTGGTTATAATTTTTATCTGCTATCATGCCCAGAAGTTCCTGTCTTTTTATCTGGATATTATTATCCATTGCATATTGAATACACTCCTTCAGTGTCCATGATCT
>JAUWPX010000331.1 GCA_030611395.1 Bacteroidota bacterium
GAACCATTAAAGCTTCATATGTCCATCTTGTGGCCATCATTTCAGCAATAATCGGTACTTTATCCACACTTCCGATAATGCGGTTTAGCTTATCGAAACTAAACATAGCCCCGCTTAATATCATCATAGGGATTACTAGCAAAGGGATAATAATATAAATTGTGATAGCAGAATTAAATGATGCAGAAATATTCAATCCAAGCAAATTAGCAAAAGCTGCAGTAGTAAACAGAGCCAGCCAGTAAGCAAATGTCATTCCTTTTATACCAAGGATGCTGTTTCCGATAACAACGAATAATATTGCCTGGATTGCTGAAATAGAAAATAATATAAGAATTTTTGAAAGTAAATAGCTGGTACGGCTGAGATTAAGAAAGCTCTCCCTGCGAATCATTTTCCGGTCTTTGAAAATCTCTTCAGCACTAACAGTAAGACCAAGAAAAAGCATAACAATAAGACTCATGAAAATATAAATTGGTATATTTTCATTTTCATAAAACAAATAAATGTCTGAATTAGGATCGGCTATATACCGGATAATATACGATAGGATAAAAGCTAATAGCGGGGCTTCCAGTAGATTAAGTAATACATATTGTGTGTTGGATATTTTGGAAAGACAATCACGAATTGTGTATATCCGGAATTGCTTTAACCAGTTAGGTATTCGAAGTGTTGATATAGGTTTTTCATGAATTTTGGTTACAGTATGATGTGGAGTATTTTTTTTGTAGGCGTTTTCCCAGTTAGCAGGGGTAACTTTTCTTTTCCCTGTATATTTTCCATATTCATCAACTACCCGTGCTTCAAGAATATTAAAAATATGCTCAGGATTTACTGTTCCACAATTAGGACATTCTGCAATATCGCGATTGATTTGTTCATCCAGAGTTTTAAAATAAATAATTGCCTCAATAGGATTCCCCCTATATACCATGTAGCCACCGGTATCTAAAATAATAATATCATCAAACATTTTGAAGATATCTGACGAAGGTTGATGAATTACGATAAAAATCAATTTGCCTTTTAATGTAAGTTCCCTGAGGAGGTCCATGACATTTTCAGAATCACGGGAAGAAAGTCCGGATGTTGGTTCATCAACAAACAGAATTGCAGGTTCACGAATTAATTCAAGTGCAATATTCAGTCTTTTCCTTTGTCCTCCACTTATGATCTTGCTTGTAGGTGAACCAACTTTAAGGTCTTTTTTCTCTAATAAACCAAGACTATTCAGTGTTTTGTTTACAACCTCTTTTATTTCGTTATCAGATTTATCCCTGAAGCAGAGTTTAGCATTAAAATACAAATTTTTAAAAATTGTAAGCTCTTCAATAAGCAGATCATCTTGCGGGATATACCCTATTATCCCTTTTAAATCTTCAACATCTTTATGAATATCTTTTCCGTTGATTTTAATATTACCTGAAGCAGGTTTTGTATAACCGCTTAATAAATTGAGTAAAGTAGTTTTACCGGTACCGCTTGAACCCATAATACCAACCAGTTTGCCCTGTGGTTCAGAAAAACTGATATTTCTTATACCCATTTCTCCATTTGGGAATTTATAAGCAATATTTTCAGCAACATAAGATATCTTTATAGTAGTTTCATCAACCATAAAACCTGAAACTATATCACTGTAGTAAATAGGTCTGCCTTTCGACAATCTTATGGAACTACCATTGGCAACGAGATATAATCGCTTGTTGGTAATTGGAAGTCCGTTCAGGAAAATTTCATCAAGTGAATCATGCTTAAGAAAATACAGATCAACACTACGGATTTGGAGTATGTATATTCTATTGAAAAACGATTTTGTTGAAATCTGTTTGCAGTATTGACATGTCAAATCTTTATCGCTAATAATCAGAATACTTGTGCGGTCTAATTTTTCCGGAGTCTGTTCTATTACAAATGCCTGTATGTCTTCAAATTCTTCTTTCGATATATTAAAAACTTCCGCAACAGTATTTATTATATTCATCCTCTGACTGGAAATTTTTTTATCAGAAGAGACAAGTTCAAAAAGCCTGACAAGAACAATTATCTTTTGATGTTGAGTTAGTGTACGGTTAATTTTTTTACAAATGCCAAAGATTTTTACTGAATCTCTGACAGAAGTAGGCCGGGATGTGCTTTTTAAAAAATCTTCTTCTTTTAGCCCGGCAAATTCTGCAAAAAGTTCCATGTATTCGTCAACAGTTTCATCATTCAACTGCTGAGTAAGGAAATTTTTTACATACTCTTTCTCATTAGCTTCCACGCCTCCATCCTGTTTAACTATCAATGCAAAAAGCTGCATAAAAGCTTTGAGAATTTCTTCACTCATTATTTAGCGTGTTTAAAGTTAAAAGTGTAATGTTAAAGTGCAAATTATCCTGAAACTGTTATAAGCCTTTAATAACAAATTTTATTCTCACGGGATTATGGTCGGAATTTTGAAATGCAAGATCGTGAGTTTTTACTGATACAATCTCTATGTTGGGTGACAGAAGAAAGAAATCAAGAACAGTAGTTCCCGATGTTTTTTTGTTAAAAGCAGTTCTTAATGAACGGTTGGTGGGAACCTCG
>JAUWPX010000299.1 GCA_030611395.1 Bacteroidota bacterium
GTAGGTTAATTTTAGGGTTAAAAAAGGGATTGCGTAAGTAGTCCCTTTTTTTTTGTTTATTCAATAATAAGTTTGTTCTTTGATTTCAGGGTATTTATATCCAGCTTGAAAACGCCGGTTACCCCTTTAATATTCTTAACAGAAGAAAAAATCTGTTGCTGTTGGTTGTCTGTCAGATCACCATGAATTTGCAGGAAATAATCAATGTTGCGTAATTCTTCAATTAAGAAGCCATTCTCGCTTTTATTGGTGATTAAAAAATATTGCAGGTAAACCTCTTCATCATAAAATGTATAAACAAAAAATACCTGTTCAATTTCTTTCCTTTTAATAACATGGTCAGTGCCTTTCCTCAGATGTATTTCCAGTTTTTTATTTATCTCCCAGCTAAGACGATAGTCATTCTCTGAAGATGAAATACCAAGCAGAAAAAAGTTGAAATCAAGTTGAAAGGTTAATATATGTTTTTTCTTTTTTACCATTTTTTTATCCGGATGAGTGCCTGTTCGGCAGCATTTTGTTCAGCTTCTTTTTTAGACATTCCCTTACCTGATCCGGCCTTTTTGTTGTTAATTGTCAGTGTTGAAAGAAACAGGTGGTCATTTTGATGATTGTATGGCATCTCTTCGTTAGAAAAAATGATTTCCTTTTTATTTTTCTGTCCCCACTCAAGTATTTGGCTTTTATGGTCAGTTCCATTAGTAATTATCTCTTTAGTGAGGGAACTGTCAGAGAGAATTTTATTCAGCACATATTTTTTTGTTCTATTATATCCTTTATCCAGATATATTGCACCAAGCAGAGCTTCCAGGGCATTGCCAAAAGGATTAAGTGTATTATTATCTTTGTTTATCATGGATTTTAGTAATTGTGGAATGCCCAAATTTACGGCAATAAGATTAAGAGTATCACGCTGTACAATTCTGGCGCGGACTTTAGAAAGGAAACCTTCATTATTATAAGGAAACTGTTTATAGATAACATCAGATACGATAGCTTCGAGAATGGCGTCACCAAGGAATTCAAGCCTTTCGTTATTCACCAGCGATCCGTTATGTAATTTAAGAGGTGCAGAGCTATGAATAAATGCAAGTTTGTATAAATATAAATTCCCGGGAATAAATCCCAGGAACTTTGTAAGCTTTAGGCGGGTTCGAAAACCCTTCAGAAAAATCATTTGAGAAGTTAGATTTGAACTTTTTATCAAGGCTAATTCACTAATTTCTTTAAGATTATGCTGGCATTATGACCACCAAACCCAAAAGTATTGCTTAATACAACGTTGATTTCACGTTTCTGTGCTATATTCAGAGTAAAGTTCAGCTTATTGTCAATTTCAGGATCATTAGCGGTATGATTAATTGTTGGAGGTATAATGCCTTCTTTCAATGCAAGTATTGAAATAATAGCTTCAGCAGCACCTGCTGCTCCAAGCAAATGACCTGTCATTGATTTGGTGGCGCTGATGTTCATTTTATAAGAATGCTCTCCAAACACCTTAAGTATTCCAAGAATTTCAGAAATATCTCCACGCGGAGTTGCTGTTCCGTGAATATTAATATAGTCGATTTCCTCGGGCTTCATTCCTGCATCATCCAATGCGTTTTTCATTACTAATGCAGCTCCCAGCCCTTCCGGATGGGGTGCAGTTAAATGATACGCATCGGCCGACATTCCTCCACCGGCAACTTCAGCATAAATTTTAGCACCACGTTTAATGGCATGGTCATATTCTTCGAGAATAAGTGTTCCTGCTCCTTCGCCCATAACAAATCCATCACGGTTGGCATCAAGCGGCTTTGAGGCAGTTTTGTAGTTCTCGTTGTTGGTTGAAATAGCTTGCATTGAGTTAAATCCACCAACACCGGCAGGATTTATAGATGCCTCAGATCCGCCGGACACAAAAATATCAGCTTTGCCAAGACGTATATAATTATAAGCGTCAATTAATGCATTAGTAGAAGTGGCACATGCTGAAACAGTCCCGAAATTAGGACCTCTGAATCCATATATTATGGAAATGTGACCGGCAGCGATATCAGAGATCATCTTCGGGATAAAGAAAGGACTGAAGCGTGGAGTTCCGTCACCCTTAGCAAAATCCATTGCTTCTTTCATGAATGTTTCTAATCCGCCAATCCCGGAACCGTATATCACTCCAACTCTGTCCTTGTCCACTTTCTCAAGATCAATGCCAGAATCAACAATGGCTTCATCTGTAGCCACCAATGCATATTGTGTATAACGGTCGAGCTTGCGGAGCACTTTCCTGTCAAAGTGATCTTTGGGATCGAAATTTTTTACCTCACAGGCAAACCTGGTTTTGAATTTCCCGGCATCGAAATGTGTAATAAGGTCACAGCCACTTACACCATTCTTCAGGGCTTCCCAGAAATCATTAACTGTATTGCCCAATGGTGTAATAGCACCAATTCCTGTGACTACTACCCTTTTTAACTCCATTTTCGATGTTGTTTTTGGGAAATTAGAGGCAATTCTTACTTGATGCTTTCTTCGAGATGCTTGATTGCTTCTCCTACTGTTGAGATATTTTCAGCTTGATCATCAGGAATTCCAATGTTGAATTCTTTTTCAAATTCCATGATCAATTCAACAGTGTCAAGAGAGTCAGCACCCAGATCGTTTGTGAAACTGGCTTCCGGTGTAACTTCATTTTCATCAACACCTAATTTGTCAACGATAATCGCTTTTACTCTTGATGCAATGTCAGACATACCTATAAATTTAAATTAATACTAAATAAGATTAATAATTACGCTGCAAAGAAATGTAAATCATAATTATTATTCAAATAAAAATAATCTTTTTTAATCTATTGTGTATCTTTTTTTAGAAAAAATGAAAATATATTTTAATTTTGAATATAGAGAATGAATATAAAGCGTTAAAAATGAAACATATCTGTATTTTTGCTTCAGGTAGCGGAACTAATGCACAAAAT
>JAUWPX010000233.1 GCA_030611395.1 Bacteroidota bacterium
TCCTAAAAGCAGTCATCAAACATCTGCTAAACCGCTTACTACCGTATCAATAACACGCGACTTACAGTTTTTCGTTGAAGACCAACCGGTTGATTTAAATGATTTGGAACGGGTTTTGCAGGAATTAATCGGAAATAACCCGGAGGTTTATGTTTCAATACATGCTGATAAATCTGTTGATATAGAATATGTTGTAAAGGTACTAAACATTGCTAGCAATAATAATTATAAAGTTATTCTTGCAACAACACCTGAATAATTATGTCAGGTTTTATTATTAAACATAAAAGGGGAATTGCAGGTACCCTGATCTTTCATCTTGGGTTGGTTATCCTTTTTATCTTTTCAGGCTTAATTACTCCTCTGCCATTACCCGAAGAAGACGGTATTTTAATAAATTTTGGCACAAGCCCTGAAGGAGAGGGATTAATTGAACCTTCTGCCACACTACAAACTCAGGCAGTTGAACAAGTTGAACCAATACCTTCTGAAACGACAATTCAATCAGGAGAATCCGAAGATGAAATTCTGACACAGGATATCGAAGAAGCCCCTGCTGTTGAATCTAAAGCACTTGAGGAAGAACGGAAAAGAGAGGAAGAACTTGAAAGACAACGATTGGAAAAAATAGAGCGTGAAAGACTTGAAGAAATTGAGAGGCAACGACAAGAGGAATTGGAAAGACAAAGAATTATTGAAGAACAAAAACGGATTCAGGAAATCACTGACCGCACCCGGAATGCCCTTTCAAATAACCGTAACAACGCTGATAATGCTGCCACCGGCGAAGGTGAAACAACCGGACAGGGAAACCAGGGAAGCGAAACAGGATCAGTAAATTCAGATAATCATTCTTCAGGGATAAGTGGTCTGGGTGATAAAGGAATATCCTACAGTCTTGCAGGCCGCACGCCACAATCGTTGCCAAAACCGGAATATAACTACCAGGCTGAGGGCATTGTAGTTGTAGAGGTAACAGTAAACCAAAATGGCAATGTTACTAAAGCAACTGCTGGTGTAAAGGGCTCAACCACCCTTGATAATAATCTTCACAAAGCTGCACAAAAGGCAGCGCTTGCAGCAAAATTTGACAAGAAACCCAATGCCGCGGCATTTCAGAAAGGGACAATAACCTACCACTTCCTCCTTCAGTAGCAGGTAAGTAAGTTGAGTAGGTGAGTAGGTGAATAAGGAAAAACGAAGAGTTCAAGGTTCAAAGACGGCACCCAGCAACCAGTAACCAGTAACCAGTTCAAAGCAAAAGCATAATATACTGATAATATGCCCAATATGCAATAACTAATCCGTCTGTCCAGTATTATTAGAACAACCCCGAAATATATTCAAACAGGCCCAGGAATTTTGCCGATGCAAATATTATTACGATCAACAAAATATATCTGACAAATTTTACTCCCCAGTTTACAGCAAATTTAGCAGCAATAAAAGCTCCCGCCATATTTCCAACCGCAAGTATAAGACCCATTTTATAGTTAACCTGGTGGTTTATCATAAAAATTGTAAGAGCAAAAATTGTATATATCAGAACAATAAATATTTTTAAGGCATTGGCTTTTATCAGGTCAGCACCTGAACCAAGAACAAGGCCTGCAAGAAGGAAAAATCCTACACCTGCCTGGATAAATCCCCCATAAATCCCAATAAAAAAAAAGATCACCATTTGCAATATGGTAGGCTTACCAATGATTTTACCAACCTGTCCTTTAATCCACTTGTCAGGTTTATAAAGTATAATAAAGAACATAAACAGTAATAGTCCGCCAATAGTCTTTCTCATTAATTCTTCATTAAACCCCACAGCTATTTGCGCACCAATAACAGAACCCAGAACTGCCGGAATGGCAAGCCGGTAACCTTCCTTAAACTCAAAAACCTTCTGTTTTTTGAAAGTACTGACACCCACAATATTTTGTAGCAATATTGCAATCCGGTTAGTACCATTGGCAATATTAGCAGGTAAACCAAGAAACATTAGCATTGGAAGTGTCAGAAGAGAACCACTTCCTGCCAAAGTATTTATAAATCCGGCAATAAAACCAACAAAAATTACAGCAAAATAAATATACCATTCCATATAATATCTTTTATTTTGTAACTATTCAGTGCTTTCGCTTCGACTGCGCTCAGCATAAAATGTTTGGAATGTCTACTCACCTTACTCAACTTTAGGTATGGTATAAATAAATTAGTCAATTTTGGGGAAAACATCTTCTACAGCTATCAAAAGGTTGTCAATCAGTGATTCATCTTTTATAACATAGTCTACAATTCCCTTCCTGGCAAGTTCAAGAACCACATCTCCTTTATCCTGACCCGATAACATGATCACAGGAATATCCTCATTATATTCCCTGATCCTGGTAAATATTTCCATTCCTCCCATCACTTCTTCATCCTTCTTATAAAAAAGATAATCCAAAATGACCAGTTCAGGATTCCGGGACAGCTGCTCAAGGCATTCCTCTCCATAACTAAATGTAACAATACTCATTTCATCCCCATCTAATCTTTTTTGAACAAGATTTAGGATAAAAGCATCATCATCAACAACAAATACCAGTTTTTTTTCACTCATATCAACGAATTGAACCTTGATGTTAATAAGTTTAATCTTCCCAGCCTGCAAATAACGGATAAGTTCTCATCATATCATTCACTTTCTTTCTAATAACTGTAATAATATCTTCATTATCAATATTCATTATCACCTCATCAATCATATCAACAATAGAAAACATTTGGTCTTCTTTAAGTCCTCGTGTGGTAATAGCAGGCGTTCCTACTCTAAGACCTGATGTTTTAAAAGGTGTTCGTGAATCAAAAGGTACCATGTTCTTATTAACCGTAATATCTGCTTTTTCTAACATGTTTTCTACCTCTTTACCGGTAATTTCCGGAACTTTCGTCCGCAGATCGATAAGCATTGAATGGTTATCTGTCCCACCTGAAATAACCTTATAACCTTTATCAACAAAAGCCTGTGCCATCATCTTTGCATTTTCCAAAACCTGTTTCTGGTATTCCTTAAACTCGGGAGTAAGTGCTTCTGCAAAAGAGACTGCTTTTGCAGCAATAACATGTTCAAGCGGACCACCCTGTGTACCCGGAAAAACACCGGAATTAAGGATACCTGACATCTTTCTTATAACTCCTTTCTTAGTTTTTTTACCCATCGGATTATCAAAATCTTTTCCCATGAGTATAACACCACCCCTGGGCCCCCGAAGTGTTTTATGGGTAGTAGATGTAACAATATGGGCAAACTCAAGCGTATTCTTTTAAAGACCTGCTGCAATCAGTCCTGCCGGATGAGCCATATCAATCATCAGCATAGCCCCGATCTTATCTGCAATATCCCGCATTCTTTGATAATCCCACTCACGCGAATAAGCTGATGCACCACCAATAATAAGCTTTGGTTTTTCCTGTATGGCAATCTCTTCCAATTTATCATAGTCAACCCTGCCAGTCTCCTCTTTAAC
>JAUWPX010000263.1 GCA_030611395.1 Bacteroidota bacterium
TCTTTCAAAAGACGGAAAAACACTTTATTTTTCCAGTAACCGGCAAGACGGTTATGGCGGATTGGATATATACCAATCGGAATTAACGTCTGATGGTAAATGGGGCGAACCAAAAAACCTGGGGAATAAAATAAACACCCCTATGCTTGAAGATAATCCATTCCTTACCGAAGACAATAAAAAACTTTACTTCAGCTCGCAAGGACACTATAATCTGGGAGGATTTGACCTCTTTTATTCTGAGAAAGATGCCGCCAGTCGCTGGACGACACCGGTAAATATCGGTTATCCGATTAACTCAACTGATAATGACATGTTTTTAGTGCCGGTCGGAAAAGGCGATACTGTATATCTATCTCAGTTTACAGGAGGGGGATGGATGGCAGGCAAAGATATTTACAGGATTATATTCACAGATGAAATCAAACTGACTGAAGCCATTTTAACAGGGACTATTGAGCTGGGAGACGGCAGGCAGGAACTTGATTCCTCCTTCCTTGTTGTGGTTAAAGATTCTCTTCATCATAAAACAATTAAAACTCTTTTACCCGATTTTCAAACCCGGGAATTTAATGTTAAGCTACCTTCAGGATCGTATGAATTATTGATATCGGGCGATAATTATCAAAGCAAACAAGAGAGGATTACCATTCCGGACGAGATCAGACAAGAAAGTATTTCATTTATAACCCGCCTTGACCTTGAAGCAGTTGCTTCAGGGGAGGTATTTACAAGTCGTCCAATCCTGTTCGATTTCGATAATTATAACCTTATTAGCGAAGCAAAAACCGAACTGGAAAGACTGGCATCTATAATGAAGCAATATCCTTCCGTTGAATTTGAGATAATTGGAAATACAGATGCAATAGGCAGTAGTAATTACAACCTGGCTCTTTCCAGAAAAAGAGCCGTTTCCGTTGTCGATTACCTTCACTCACGTGGAATATCGAAGTCCAGGTTTAATGCCCGTGGGGTTGGGGAAATAAAAGCTGTTGCAATAAATAAAAAACCTGATGGTACCGACTTGCCGGAAGGCAGAAAATTTAATCGCCGGGTTGATATCAGATTATTATGTTCAGATACAAACCTGGTATATAAAACTGAGGTTTACGTACCTGAATATCTTAAATTTGATAAAGAACTTAAACACTCTATTATTGTTATTAAAGTCAGGAAGAAGTTGCCGGATGATTATTTCTCCAGGTATAATATAGAAGAATTGAATTATATCCAGACCGATACAATAGATGGTGAATATTATTATATCCTGGGTAGTTTTATTCATAAAACCAGGGCAATAGAGATATTAGGAAAACTTTATGATGCCGGATTCTCAGAAGCAAGAATTGTTGATGATCTGGAATTGTCTGAAATTCTTGGTATGGAAAGCAGGAAAAGCAACTTTTTAGGAAGAATGATTGAGATTGATGGAATACCAATTTACACAATCCAAATATATGCACTTTTAAAACCTCCACATTCCAAAGCATTCAAAGGAGTTACAGATGTAAGGGTATTCCATGGGAAAGATGAATTTTACCGCTATACAGTTGGAGAATATGAAGGTTTTACTGCAGCAAAAAAGGCTATAAAAACAATTGTGGCAAAAGGCTATAAAGATGCATTTATCCGCCCCCTCTCTGGACTTTAAGTTGAAAGTTTGTAAAGTTGAAAGTTAAAAGTTTCACTATTCCCTCTATTCCATTCTTCCAAAAACTATTCCTATATTTACCACCCGATAAAAAATTGCTTCAATGTACAAACTCATCATCAGATTTAAGCCGTTTTTTAAAGTGTTTTTCTGGCTATGGCTGCTCTTTATTCTGGTAATTTCCTCTGCCCCAAATTTACCTGATCTGAAGTTAAATATTGACGAATCAATTATAAGGATAGATTATGCCATCCATTTTATTGAATATTTCCTTTTGGTTAGTTTTTTTCTAATCTGGAGAATTAAAATTAATCTGAATCCTACAATCTTAATAATACTGCTAACTCTTCTTATCGGAATGGCAACAGGATTTGTTGACGAATTTCATCAGAAGATTATTGCCGGCAGGACTTTCAATCCCATAGATATGTTATCCAATTTTCTGGGTGTTATTGCAGGAGTGACTACTGTTACTTTGTATCTGAAAATAATTAGTCGTAAGATATAGAAGAGGTGATGTGGTAATGAAGTGATGAAGAGATGAGGTGAAGAGGTGAAGAATAAAAATAAGAAAATGAATTAGTGAATACGGAAGCCGGTGAAAGATCCTGTGCCACTACTATTTGGGATACCAGAATATAGTACAATTCGAACAGTTTGACCTGAAAGAAGTTTTATTAAAATGGTTGAAGACACCATATCTGTAGAGCCAATTTCATCATCCAAGATTTCATACAATACCTCACCCATGTATATATAAAGCTTTTGTGAACTTCCATCAGGATCATAATTGACATGAAAGGCATAAACGCCATCAGCTGGTGCTGTAAAAATACCCGTTGGAAGATCATAACCTCCTCCGTCATTATATTCAACAACATCATTAAAAAGAAAAGTTGTGTCTGTTGCAGTAGGCAATGGAACTGTGGTCGTCTTTTTGGCTCTAAAACCAACTAGTGGAATATTCTCCAAACTACTCAAATCAACGGTTGTAGTTCCGTTTTCAATAGTGAGCAAATTGTTTTCAAAACTCAGATTCTGTTGGTCGGTATTATCAAGGTATCCTCCCAAATATACTTCACCGCCGTTTGAAAGATAGATTGTATCATTTGAAATGGACAATACCTGTAACTCATTTGTTGAACTGGTATCATTATAATTCAGTGCAACAGTGTTTCCGTTTTCAATGGATAATAAATTCTGAGTAAGAGTAATATCCTGCTCATCGGTATTATCCAGGTATGGAGAAAGATCGATCCTGGTTGAATCGCTGTTTCTGGTAATGTACAAGAAATCTCCTTCTTTATGCAAATCCTGTATCTCGTTCACCGGATCTGCATCATCATCATTTACACTATCAGGTAGCGAAACAGAATTTCCCAGTGATAATGATAGCTGGCGTCCCTGAACGGATAAATTCTGGATCTCGTTTACCGTGCTTGCATCAATATCAACAGTATTGATCAGTGTACTATCCGAAAGTGTTTTGATCTGCAGCTTATTCCCTGAAAGATTCAGTATCTGGAGTTCATTATCCGGATCAGCATCTGCATCATTGATAAGTCCGGACAAATCAACAGGGTTATCATCATTTTCAAGAGAAAGG
>JAUWPX010000054.1 GCA_030611395.1 Bacteroidota bacterium
TTTTTTCCCTTCAATAACTATAACAATTTCGCCTTTGATTGTTTTGTTGGTGTAATAATCAAATATTTCTGAAAGGGTTCCGCGAACAGTTTCTTCGTGAATTTTAGTTAGCTCTCTTGAAACAGAAGCATTTCTTTCAGATCCGAAGCTTTCAATAAATTGCTTAAGTGTTTTTATCAGACGAAAAGGTGATTCGTATAGAATAATGGTTCTTTCTTCATCAGCAAGTGTTTTAATTTTCTTACTGCGTCCCTTCTTTTGTGGAAGAAAACCTTCGAAACAGAATCTGTCTGACGGCAAACCTGAATTAACCAGGGCGGGGATAAATGCAGATGGGCCAGGCAGGGTCTCAACGGAAATACTTTCGCTTATACATTCTCTGACAAGGAGGAAGCCGGGATCAGAAATTGAAGGTGTTCCTGCATCCGTAACAAGGGCAAAAGTTTCACCATTTTTTATCCTTTTTGAAATTTGCTTAACAGTTTTGTGTTCATTGAATTTATGATGCGCCTCAAGCTTCTTGTGAATGTTATAATGCTTAAGCAGAATAACTGTTTTCCTTGTATCTTCAGCAAGTATAATATCTGCCTTTTTAAGTACTTCGATAGCCCGGAGAGTAATATCTTCAAGATTGCCGATAGGAGTAGGGACAAGATATAATTTATTCATTTTCCCTGATAATAAGTTTTCTACGGGTAAGATCAAGGAGTTTTTGCACCTGGGAGTCGTCCATATCCCAGTTGAACTTATCACTCAGATAACTGTATGCTTCATTAAAATTGGAAGCGTGGTTTAAAATAGTTATTGTTTCAGTGAATTTGTCAGGATCATTGTTGAAAAGTTCCCGGATAAATGAAAACTTTTCATTTAGTCCCATGGCAGCCCCAATATCCGAAATGGGTTGCGATTTAAGCCTGGATGACAAGTCCTTTGAAGATACTTGCTGTCTGAGGGATTCGTTTCTGAAGCTTTGTCCATTTTGCAAACGATCAGCAACAATTTCAGTTTTGTCATTTTTTTGTTCACCAAATTTAATCTGCAACTCTTCCTCAGGCTTTTTGCCGGCTTCTTTTGGTATTACCGGTCTTGTTTCAGAAATATCTTTATTAGTACCCGAAGCGTTTTCTTCCAGTTCAAAAGCATTTATGTTTTCGGGTTTATCTTCCGGTGGTGTAGTTTTTTCCACTGGTCTTTTTTCATGTAAGCTCTGAAGTGAATCGTATAGTTTCCTTACTTTTTCCATGGTCAGATCAATCTCCACACGAGGAAGAGATGAACGATTCTCGAATTTTTTTATTGATTTTTCGATATCTTGTATATCTTTATTAATCGTTTCAATAACCAATTCAAAATTCATAATCTCATTGTTAATTGATTCCACTCACATTTTACTTACTTTTGCAAAAGTAATGATTATTATCCAGAAACTGTTACATGATGTTTCTTGAAAACTCTATAAATAACACCGGACGATCAGGTTGGATTGAGGTTATTACCGGAAGTATGTTTTCAGGTAAAACTGAAGAACTCATCAGGAGGTTAAAACGAGCCAATTTTGCTAATCTTAAAGTAGAGATTTTCAAACCTGTCATTGATACCAGGTATTCTGAGAGTAAGGTGGTTTCTCATGATTCAAATGCAATCGTTTCAACCCAGGTAGAGTCTGCTTCAAATATATCATTGATGGCTAATAATGTTGACGTAGTTGGAATTGATGAAGCACAGTTTTTTGATAATGGATTGATAGAGGTTTGTAATAGGTTGGCAGATAGCGGTATAAGAGTAATTGTTGCTGGGCTTGACATGGATTTTAAAGGAAATCCTTTTGGTCCGGTCCCTGCTTTGATCTCAATTGCTGAATATGTGACAAAAGTTCATGCTATTTGTATGAGATGCGGCAATCTTGCACATTATTCATATCGAAAATCCGATACTGATAAAATTGTTCTGCTTGGTGAAAAAGATATTTATGAAGCACTTTGCAGGAATTGTTACAATCATGCTATGAAAAAGAATAAAAAATAAAAACTGAACATTAATAATCTGTTTATGACTGGAAGCTGATATGCCAAAAATTTCATTAAAAAAAATAGCAGGAATTATTAAGGGGAGGGTTTATGGTAGCGGAGATACAATAATCAGTGATTTGTTGTATGATAGCCGTAGAATTGTATCTCCTTCGGGATCTCTTTTCTTTGCTTTGGTTGGAGAGAGACATAACGGTCATGATTATATTCCCGGGCTTTACCGTAGCGGTGTAAAAAGTTTTATCGTTAGTCAGCTTCCCGCTGAAATAAAAAAATTTGATGATACCTGTTTTGTTTTGGTGAACAACACATTAGATGCTTTACAGAAATTAGCAAAGTATAATCGTACTCAGTTCAAAGGGGAATTAATATCCATTACAGGGAGTAACGGGAAGACAATAACTAAGGAATGGGCATTTCAGATTTTAGCAGGAAAGTACCGTATTGTAAGAAGTCCGCGTAGTTATAATTCACAAATTGGTGTGCCTTTATCAGTCTGGTTACTGGATGAGAATTTTGATATTGGAATTATTGAAGCCGGTATTTCAAAACCGGGGGAAATGGAAAAACTTGAAGCGATTATTAAACCGGATATTGGTATTTTTACAAATATTGGAGAAGCTCATCAACAAAATTTTTCAAGTCTTGCACAAAAGGTTAATGAAAAACTGTTGTTATTTAGAGATGCAAGGGTTATAATTTATTGTAGTGATTATAAGCTTATTGATGACCGAATTAAATCAAATGATTTTGGAAATGAGAAAAAAACTTTTACATGGTCTTTTAAAAAACATGCTGATCTAAGAATAATTGATATAACAACAGGGAAAACGAAAACAGATATTAAAGCTGAATTTAAAGGTGAGTGTAAAGAGATATCTATTCCATTTATTGATAAAGCTTCAATTGAAAATGCTTTACATGTATGGTGTCTGTCCATTTATCTCGATCAGGCAGAGGCTTCCATAAAAAAAGCGATGATATCTTTAGATCCTGTTGCAATGAGGTTGGAGCAGAAAAAAGGTATAAACGACTGCACCCTGATAAATGATGCCTATAACTCTGATATGGGTTCATTAAGTATTGCGCTTGATTTTCTTAACTTGCAGAACCAGAACAGAAAAAAAACCCTCATCCTGTCTGATATTTTTCAATCAGGAAGAGTTGAAGAGGAATTATACCGGGAAGTATCGAATCTTATTAAAGCAAAAGGTATAAACAGGTTAATAGGGATTGGAGAAGCGATTAGTAAATACCAGGAACTTATTTCGGGCGAAAAACAATTTTTCAGATCTACTTCTGAATTCATTGATGAATTTAAACCGGGAAATTTTAATGATGAAGCGATTCTGCTTAAAGGAGCACGTGATTTCAGGTTTGAAGATATTTCAGGATTATTGGAGAAACAGTCACATCAAACTGTGCTCGAAATTGATCTGGATGCTATGGTGTTTAACCTGAATTATTTCAGGTCGAAACTAAAACCGGATACCAGGATTATGGTGATGGTAAAGGCGTTTTCATATGGGAGTGGCACCTATGAAATTGCCAATATGCTTCAATATCAGGATATTGATTATTTGGCAGTTGCCTATTCAGATGAAGGTGTAGAATTGCGTAAAGCCGGAATTACTTTGCCAATTATGGTGATGAATCCACAGGCAGATAATTTTGAAAGTATGCTAAGGTACAATCTTGAGCCTGAGATTTACAGTTTTAATATCCTCGATGAATTCCTGATAAAAATTAAAAGAAGCGGATTCATCTCTTTCCCTTTTCATATTAAACTTGATACAGGGATGCACAGATTAGGATTTTTGCCCGGGGAGGTTGATGTTTTGATAGAGAAATTGCTGACCAATCCGGAGCTATATGTTAAATCGGTTTTTACTCATCTTGCTGCCAGTGAAGAACCTGAACATGATGAATTTACAGATAACCAGGTATGTTTGTTCGAAGAGCTGTCAGGGAGAATCATTAATAATTTTGATTACCCGGTAATAAGGCATGTTTTAAATTCAGCCGGCATAGAGAGACACCCGCGGTATATGTTTGATATGGTAAGATTGGGTATAGGACTATATGGTATTAGTTCACTTAATTCCGGTAAACTTATGAATACGGGAACATTCAAAACAACTGTTTCCCAGGTAAAACAGATACCTGCAAAAAACTCGGTTGGGTATGGACGAAAAGGGATTAAAGCATACGAAAGAGAGATAGCTATCCTGCCGGTTGGTTATGCGGATGGTTTTAACCGCAAGCTTGGCAATGGAATAGGTCAATGCTTCACTAAAGGTAAAATGGTTCCGGTTGTAGGAAATATCTGTATGGATATGTGTATGATTGATGTTACTGGAATTGATTCTAAGGTGGGTGATGAAGTTGAAATTTTCGGAAAACATAATCCGGTTACAACTCTTGCAGAAAAGATAGACACAATACCATATGAAATACTTACAGCAATCTCAGAAAGGGTAAAAAGAATTTATTTTCATGAATAGAGAGTTTATATTTTATACAGAAATTAGCGATATTTTAAATGAAATAAAATGGAAGAAATTATACCAATTACAATGCCCGGGACCCATAAATTTTTTTTAGAGTTTTTTTTAAAAAATCAGAACCTACAAATCTGAAAGTTTTAGATATGGGGGCTGGTCAAGGAGCATTTACTAAGAAGTTATTTGAAATGGACTATGATGTGCATGCTTGCGATTTATTTCCCGAATTATTCAAATTTGATAAAGTTGAATGCAAAAAGGTGGACATAACGGATATATTTCCATATCCGGATAATACTTTTGATTTAGTAATAGCAATTGAGGTAAGCGAACATATATTAGACCATGAAACATTTTTTAGTGAAATAAGCAGAATACTTAAACCAAAAGGAAAACTTTACATTTCTACACCCAATATCGTATCTATGAAGTCGAGAATGAAATTTCTATTTAGCGGATTCCTTTACAGTTTCAATCGATTGGAATTAGAGAATTATGATGGTTTACAGCGTGTTGCATCACTTACCTTAGATCAATACAATTATCTTGCTGTCAAAAATAAATTTAAACCAGCAGAATTTGAGATAGATCGAAAACAAAGCACATCACAATGGTTGAATTTTTTTCTATTTCCAGCAGTGTATATTTATCAAAAAATAAAAAAAATAGATTAAATACATAATCATAGAAAACTTCTTTTGGGGAGACTTTTATTTTTAACATTTAAAAACAACAAAGCTATTACAAAATAATAAACGCCATTATAACTGGTGTTTATTCAGAAGGTTAGCAGTAATCTATTTTATTTCAACAGGGAAATTGATTTCCCAAGCAAACGTTTTAGAAATGAAAAAATGAATAAATTGAGAGAAAAATGAAGTTTTGTAAATCATTAATAAACATCCAGTAAAAAACATTAGTTAGAATTAATAGTATCAATAAAAACATGTTTTATGCGAAGAAGCTATAAAGGAATCAGTATTAATACATCCAAAAATACCCATGAAAAGGTATTCAGTCTTATAAATAAAGACTTAAACTTCATTATTGTAGATATTCCATGTGGTAGTGGAGCTTTTGTACAAAGATTAAAAGACCATTTATATAAAAATATAAAAGCCATCGATATTGAAAATATTTTGGAAATTGATCACGAGGATATTATAATTTGCGATATGGCTAGAAATTTACCAATTCCTGATAATTCTTGTGATGTAGTGGTTTGTATTGATGGAATTGAACATATAAATCGACAATTTGATTTTGTAAAAGAAGTGCATCGCATACTGAAAAACAACGGAGAATTCATCATATCAACACCAAATATTAGTTCAATAAGATCAAGGTGGAAATGGCTCACAACAGGGCACCATCATAAATGTAGTTCACCTTTGGATGAAAATAATCCATCACCAATTCATCATATCGGATTGATTTCCTTTCCCGAGATAAGATATCTACTTCATACAAATGGATTCAAATTGAATAAAATTACAACTAATCGGATGAAACCTATTAGCTGGATTTACTTATTTCTTGTTCCATTATTTTATTTATCGACTCTTTGGATCTACCGAAACTCAGGTGAAAAACAGAAAACACAGCAAATAAATAAAGAAGTTTTTAAAACTATGTTCACTAAGGATATTCTATATGGAGAAACTCTTATTGTTAAAGCAATAAAAACTACTCCCAATGTATAAAAGCCATTAAAACGGCTTTTATACGAGAATGATAAAAGACATAAGCAAGAAAGCTAATCAGGATAGATTAAACATGGTAAAATTATCAGTAGTTATTATTACTCTTAATGAAGAAAAGAATATTGGACGATGCCTTGAATCGGTAAAAGGTATCGCAGATGAAATCGTTGTGGTGGATTCAGGATCAACTGATAATACTATTGAGATATGTCACAGGTTAAAAGCCAGGGTTATTCATCATCCTTTTGAAGGCCATATTCAACAAAAAAACTGGGCTATCAGCCAGGCAAATTTTCACCATATACTTTCACTTGACGCTGATGAAGCATTATCAGAACAATTAGGTGATTCTATTCTTTCTGTTAAGAAAAATTGGGAAAATGATGGTTATAGATTTAACAGATTGACAAATTATTGCGGAAAATGGATAAGGCACGGATCATGGTATCCATCAAAAAAACTTCGACTTTGGGATAGCAGAAAGGGAAAATGGAAAGGGGAAAATCCACATGATAAGTTTATAATGGAAAAGGGATCCAGGACTAAACATTTAAAAGGAGATTTGCTGCACTATTCATATTATTCGATTGAGGCACACGTTGAACAAACAAACTATTTTTCAGATATCCTTGCTGATACTATGTTCCGAAGTCGGAAAAGGGTAAACTTTTTTATTATTCTAACTCATCCACTTTGGCGTTTTTTCAGGGATTTCTTTATAAAATTTGGTTTTCTTGACGGATTAACCGGATTGATTATTACTGTGAATTCGAGCCATGAAACTTTTCTTAAGTATATTAAGTTACGAAATCTCTACAGAGATAATAAACTACATGGGAAAAACAGAGTATGTTTTTTTAATAGTACCAGATCATGGGGGGGTGGGGAAAAATGGCATTTTGATATTTCAACAAGGTTATCTGAAAAAGGGATAAGTCTTATAGTGGTTACTAACAAAAATAGTGAATTAAAAACAAGAATAACCAGTTATGGTATACCTTCCCATAACATTGGTATCTCTAACCTGAGTTTTTTAAACCTGTTTAAGGTGTTACATATCTCACGTCTTATTAAGCAGGAAAAAGTGGATTTTCTCATTACAAACCTTTCGTCTGATATGAAAGTGGCAAGTCTTGCAGCAAGAATTGCCGGAGTTCCGAATATTGTATATCGCAGAGGAAGTGCTATTCCTGTAAGGAATTCTATTATTAACAGGTTCTTTTTCGGGAAAGTGCTTACCGGAATAATTGCTAATTCTGAAGAAACCAAACGGACCCTTTTAGCCAGAAATCCAAACCTTATTAAAAAGGATAAGATACGGGTTATTTATAACGGTATTTCAATAGAAAAAATTGATTCAGGGGAAGTAACGTTTAAATACACATCAGACAAAAACGAAATTATTCTTGGTAATGCCGGGCGACTTGTGAAACAAAAAGGACAGTATCGCCTTATCCAACTTGCCCGGATACTTAAAGATAAAGGGTATAAGTTTAAAATACTAATAGCCGGTGATGGTGCATTGCAAAATGACCTTGTTACTTATTCCAGGAAGATGGGTATGGAGAATGAAGTTGTTTTCCTTGGGTTTGTTGATGATATCAAAGGATTTATGCAATCTTTAGATATTTTTCTTCTTCCTTCTTTATGGGAGGGGTTTGGATATGTAATGACTGAGGC
>JAUWPX010000379.1 GCA_030611395.1 Bacteroidota bacterium
ATGCTGTAAATATTTTTGATTTTGAAATAAACCCGATATATTTCCCATCCTCTGTAACAGGCAGGTTCCATGCACCTGTCTCTTCAAACCTCTTCATTACAATTTCCATCGTATCACCTATAGAAATTTGAGCCGGTGGCAAAATCATAAGATCCCTGACATAAGTAGAATCATACATCCCGGAATTAAACATGATATCCCTGACATTATCAAGTAATACTACACCCTGTAAAAAACCCTCATCATCAACCACCGGGAATATATTCCTTTTTGAACTTGATATTTTCTTAACCAATTCACCCAATGTTTCTTCAGGATGAAGCTTTTGCAGGTCTTTTTCAATCTCTTTTTTCCATTTCATTAATCTTAGTACTGTACGATCTTTGTGATGGGTTATCAGTTCCCCCCTTCTTGCAAGTCGTTTAGTATATATTGAATGAGGTTCAAAATAAATAATTGTTATATATGAAAATGTAGAAGTAATAATAAGAGGGATTAATAATCCATAGCCTCCTGTAATTTCCGCTATCAGAAATATTGCTGTTAAAGGAGCATGCATAACTCCGGCCATAAGACCGGCCATACCAACAAGCGCAAAATTACTCTCTGAAACATTGATCCAGTTTAACCCATTAATGAGACGGGCAGTAAAAAAACCTGTTATCCCTCCCATAAATAAAGCAGGAGCAAAAATACCTCCAACTCCTCCCCCTCCGGTTGTTGCTGACATAGCAACCACTTTTAAGATCATAACTAAAGCCAGATAACCCAGTATCATCCAGTAATTATCATGGATAAAATAAAAGAGGCTGTTCTCAACCACTTCAGAAGTATTTCCAAGTAAAAGAGAAGTAATAACATCATAACCTTCACCAAACAAAGGAGGAAAAAGAAATATCAATAGTCCAAGAATGGTTCCTCCGATGAATAACCTGTGGTAAGGACTGTTAATATTCCCAAACCACGATTCAATTTTCATGCTTGCTTTTGTAAAATACAAAGAAACCAATCCTGAAACCACTCCTAAAAGAATAAAAAACGGGATATTTGTTAATTCAAATGGGTTCAATATTGTATATGAAAATAAAACTCCCGTTCCCATTAAGAAATAAGCTATGGTTGCACCTGTTACAGATGCAATAAGCAACGGAACAATAGAAGCAATAGTAAGATCTAGCATTAAAACCTCAAGTGTAAAAACCAATCCGGCAATGGGTGCTTTGAATATCCCTGCAATTGCTCCGGCAGCCCCACATCCAACTAATAATGTAACTGACTTATAATTTAACCTTAAAAACCTGCCTATTGATGAACCAATAGAAGCACCGGTTAAAACAATTGGGGCTTCCGCCCCTACCGATCCACCAAACCCGATAGTAAGTGTACTGGCAAGAATAGAGGAATAATTATTATGACTCTTGATAATACTGTTCTTTTTCGAGATAGCATATAAAATCCTGGAAACACCATGACTAATATTATCTTTTACAAAATACCTTACAAATAAAACAGTCAGAAAAATTCCAATTAAAGGATACAGCAAATACCAAAAACTTTCTGTCTCCACATCAAATCCTTTTGTTAAAAGAAGATGAGTATAATGAATGGTGTTTTTAAGCAATACAGCAGCAAGTCCGCTAAGAGCCCCGACAATAAAACTCAGGATATAATTAAACTGATTAGGGTTTAAATTATTAAGCCTCCTGGTAAGAAACCTCCGTATGATTCTTGCTTTTTTCATTCCTGCATAAATTGGCGTATTATTGTCCGGTAACTGGAAAAGACATTGGCTCTTGAAACGAAACCAATATATTTGCCATCTTTATTTATTACAGGCAGGTTATAATGAGGGGAAGTTTGAAATTTACGGGCAATATCTTCCATCGATTCATCAGGAGATACAGATGGTGTTGGCATAAACATAAGGTCACGGACATAAGTACTATCATAAAGTTCTGTCTTGAAAACAATATGCCTGATATCATT
>JAUWPX010000062.1 GCA_030611395.1 Bacteroidota bacterium
TTTTTTCTCTTAGTGAAGTAAAAATTGGAGTCGTTCCTGCATGTATTTCTCCATATATAATAAAAAGAATTGGCGAATTTGCAGCAAGGGAACTAATGCTGACAGGCAGGCGAATTAAAGGAAAAGAGGCGGAATCATTCCGTCTGGTTAACAAATCACTTAACGTTAATGAGCAGGAATCATATATAAAATCGGTTATCGACAAATTGCAGACCAGTGGACCAAAGGCAATTGAGCATTGCAAAAATCTGATTTACAATGTATCAAACAAGTTAACATTAAATCAGGCACTGGAGGAAACTGCCAGAATAATTGCAGAGATAAGAAAATCAGAAGAGGGTCAGGAAGGAATGCAGGCTTTTCTTGAAAAAAGAGTTCCGAAATGGGTAAACCGAAAGAAGAAGAGTTGAGTAAGTTGAGTAGGAAGAGAAGATGTTTGAAGTTTGAGGTTTGAAGATTGTTTAAAGTTTATGAAAGGAAAAGGGCAAAATATCAGATATTCTGGATTGCCGTCTGCTTTAGCTGACGGATTCAGGAAGAAAGAAGAGCTGAAACATAAGAAATGAGGTGAAAAAGCAGGACGTAAGGAGTAAGATGCTGAGAGGATGAGGTTAAGAAAGAGAAAAAAATAAGTATGAAATTATTTAAGAAAATACTTGTTGCAAACAGAGGAGAAATTGCAATTCGTGTGATGCGTACTGCTAAAGAAATGGGTATAAGGGTGGTAGCTATATATTCTGAAGCTGATGCTGATTCGCTTCATGTTAAAGTTGCAGATGAATCTTACTGTATTGGTAAGGAAAGTCTGGCTGAAACATATTTAAACATAAAAAAGATTATCAATGTTGCACTGAAAGCAGGTTGTGAAGCTATTCATCCCGGTTACGGTTTTCTTGCTGAGAATCCTGAATTTGTTACAGCGTGTGATAGCTCGGGTATAATTTTTATCGGTCCTTCGGGTAAAGTGATTGCCTTAATGGGAAATAAAATTGAAGCCAGAAGTTTTATTAAAAGTATTAATATCCCGCTTGTAGATGGTGCTGTTGGCAAGGATATTAAGTCATTGATAAAAGCCGGAAAAATGATGTCTTTTCCGCTGTTGCTGAAAGCTGCTGCTGGTGGTGGTGGCAAAGGGATGAGGATTGTCAGGGAAGAAAAACAGCTTCGTGAAGGGTTAGAATCAACTTCGAGGGAAGCCAAAAAATATTTTGGTGATGGGACTGTCTTTATTGAAAAGTACCTTGATGCACCAAGGCATATAGAATTTCAGGTTCTTGGTGATAATTTCGGGAATGTAATACATGTATTTGAGAGAGAATGTTCAATACAAAGGCGTTACCAGAAAATTATTGAAGAATCTCCTTCAGTTACATTAACACCCGAAATCCGTGAAAAAATGGGTGAAACAGCAGTTAAAATATGTAAAAAAATCGGCTATAATAATGCCGGTACAATAGAATTCCTGGTTGATAAAAATCTAAACTTTTTCTTTCTTGAAATGAATACCCGGATACAGGTTGAACATCCGGTAACAGAGCTTACAACCGGACTTGATCTTGTTAAGGAACAGATATTTATCAGTGCAGGGAATCCCTTACGTTATAAACAAAAAGATATTGTACAAAAAGGTCATGCTATTGAAGCCAGAATTTATGCGGAAGATCCCTCAAACAATTTCCTGCCGTCACCGGGGAAAATGACATTTTATAAAGAACCGGCAGGTAAGAATACCAGAGTGGATACTGCAGTTAAAGAAGCTGCAGAAATAAAAAGTTTATACGATCCGATGATAAGCAAATTAATTGTTTATGGTAAAAACAGGAATGAAGCAATAGGTATGCTTGAATCAGCATTATCCGAATATATCATTCACGGCATTCAAACAAATATTGCATTTTTAATTGGGATTTTGCAAAATAGAAACTATAGAAATAATCAGATATCTACACTATTCTGTACTGAAAAAAGTTCCGCAATCCTTGATAGTATAAAAAGAAAAAAGCATAAATTGACTTTATTTGTTCCTGTACTGGTTTTTATAGTTTATATCTTAAATAAAAAAACTCCCGATTTTTCCTCTTTTGATAAGGAAAAGCAATTCATTTGGAATTATATCGGTTATTGGAGAAGTATCATTAAAATACCTGTACAGGTTGACGGAGAGGAAAAAGAAGTAAATGTTCGTTACAATAAAAACGGAGAATTCATAGCTGAATTTGAAAATAGGGAATATTTAGTGAAACCCGATAGAATATTAAATGGGGAAATTGATTTATACATAAATAATAACCTTGTTCATGCATATATTTCTGAAAAAAGTGTATTACATTTTTATATTACATATGGAGGGAATATATTTGAGATTATCAGAAAAGATTATCTGCAGGATGATATGGATACCGGGGCGTTTGAAGAAGATTTTGGTGATGGTTCAGGTGTTTTAACATCCCCAATGCCAGGCAAAGTAATAAAGATAAACATTAAGAAAGGTGCAAAGATATCCAAAGGGGAAATTGTTATGATAATTGAAGCAATGAAGATGGAGAATAATATAATTGCCGGTAAAGATGGTGTTATAAGTAAAATAAATGTTACTTCCGGTCAAATGGTTGAAGGAGGAGCATCGTTGGCTTTGATTGAATGAAGAGCATAGAGCTAAGAGCATAGAGCGGAGAGCAGAGAGCAAAGAGTAGAAAAGTCTAGAGTAAAATATTTTTGAGGTTATCTTAACCAATTAACAAATTAACTAATTAAAATCACACTTATGGTTGGAATTATCGGATATGGTACACAAATACCTCGCTATCGTATTAAGGTTAAGGAGATTGCGAAGGTTTGGGGAGCAGATGCAGAAGCTTTATCAAAGGGATTGAACCTTTATGAAAAATCGGTACCTGCACCTGATGAGGATACTGCTACACTTTCAGTTGGTGCGGCAAAAAATGCTCTTGCCAGGTCAGGAATTGATCCGAAATTGATCGGAGCGGTTTATGTAGGAAGCGAATCACATCCTTATGCTGTTAAGCCTACGGGAACAATTGTTTCTGAAGCATTGGGCATTTGTCCTCATGTTCACACTGCAGATCTTGAATTTGCCTGTAAAGCGGGTACTGAAGGTATGTTCATTGCCTTGCATCTTGTTAAAACCGGTGTAATGGAATGTGCACTGGCAATTGGGGCTGATACCTCTCAGGGAGCTCCGGGAGATGCACTTGAATATTCAGCAAGTGCAGGGGCTGCAGCGTTTTTAATGGGCACAAAAAATATTGTTGCCGAATTGGTGGATACTCAATGTTATATGACCGATACTCCTGATTTTTGGAGACGGGAAAATGCTCATTATCCTGAACATGGTGGCAGATTTACCGGCAAACCGGCATATCAGAAACATGTTTTTGGTGCTGTAGAGGCAATCCTTGAAAAAACAGGAATGAAACCAAAGGATTTTGACTATCTTATTTTTCATCAGCCAAATGGCAAGTTTCCCGTTCAGGCTGCCAAACAGCTTGGTTTCACAGAAGCACAGTACCGTTATGGTTTGTTAACCCCTACATTAGGGAATACTTATTCGGGCTCCTCTCCTATGGGATTGGCTGCCACTTTGGATGAGGCAGGTCCTGATCAGCTCATACTACTTGTATCATACGGATCAGGTGCCGGAAGTGATGCCTTTGTGTTTCGTACAACAAAACATTTGTTAACAAACCGGGATCTGGCTCCAAGGGTCAGGAAACAACTGAATGAGCATTTACAATATCTTGAGTATGGTGAGTATGCAAAATTCAGAGGTAAAATACTTAAACCAGAATAGGAGAATAATATGAAAGAAATAGCTGTTATAGGAATTGGAATAACAAAATTTGGTGAACTATGGGAAAAATCTCTTAGAGATATTGCCGTAGAAAGTGCAATAAATTGTCTTGAAGATGCGGGTATTGACCGGATTGATTCAATCAATATTGGCTGTATGTCAAGTGGTTTATTTGTTGGGCAGGAACATCTGGCAAGTCTGATTGCTGATTATTTAGGAAGATTGGATATTCCGTCATCCCGTATTGAGTCTGCTTGTGCTTCCGGAAGTTTGGCTGTTCGTAGCGCCTGCATGGAAATTGCAACTGGAGTTTCTGATTATGCATTAGCCATCGGAGTGGAAAAAATGACTGATGTGAGTATGGGAGGAGCAACTTATGCACTGGCAACTGCTGCCGATCAGGATTATGAAGCATTTCATGGAATTACATTTCCCGGATTATACGCGATGCTTGCCAGAGCTCACATGGAACGTTATGGAACCACAAGAGAACAGCTGGCACAGGTTTCTGTAAAAAACCATTATAATGGTTCAATGAATCCAAATGCCCAGTTTCCTTTCAAAATTACACAGGATACAGTTCTAAATTCAACCATGATCGCTGATCCGTTACGTTTAATGGATTGTTCTCCGGTTACTGATGGTGCTGCTGCAGTGTTACTAACAACAGTTGAACAAGCAAAAAAGCTGAAAAAACATCCACTGGTTGTAATAACCGGTTTTGGCAGTGCCACTGATTCAATTGCTCTTAGTCATCGTAAGGAACTAACCGAATTACAAGCTGTTAAAACATCTGCTGCCAAAGCATTAAAAATGGCAGGAAAAACAATTGATGATATTGATTTTGCCGAAGTGCACGATTGTTTTACGATTGCTGAAATCCTGGTATTGGAATCAATGGGTATAATAGGTAAGGGTAAAGGTGGCCCTGCAACAGTTGATGGTTACACGGCACTGGATGGAAAATTCCCTGTTAATCCATCAGGCGGATTAAAATCGAAAGGACATCCTGTTGGAGCTACGGGTGTTGCACAGATTTTTGAATTGGTAAATCAATTAAGAGGCAATAGTGAAAAACGCCAGATTCCCGGAGTAAAAGCCGGTCTTGCCCAGAATATGGGTGGATCAGGTGGCAGTAGTGTCTGTCACATATTAGAATTAAAATAAGCACAAACTGTATTAATTAAAAACTAACATATTATGAATGTTCCAAGGCACTGGAGAGAAACGCCTGAGCGTTACAGAATGGAAGCTGCAAAATGCAGGAAATGTGGAAAAATTTCATTTCCTGCCAGACTGATCTGTCCTGAATGTAAAAATAAGGTATTTGATAAAATTAACCTCTCGGGAAAAGGTAAACTCTTAACCTATACAATTATTCGAACGGCTCCTGAAGGATTTGTAGATATTGCCCCATATGCTGTTGGTATTGTTGAAATGAAAGAGGGAGTCAGGGTTATGGGGCAAATTACCGATTGTGATCTTTTGAGTTTGAAAACCGGTGATAAGCTAATTTCCAGGTTCAGAAGAATAAACGAGGAAGGAAAAACAGGACTTATAATGTATGCATATAAGTTCGTTCCGGATGTTGGAATCTGAATAAGAACAGAGCTATGTAACTTATTAAGAAAATGCACTAATTGTAATTATTCACCTATTATTGAATTTATTCTCAAGGTTAAGGCTAAGGCTAAGAAATAAAAAGAATAAAGAAGAATTCCATTTTTGAAATAGATAAATGTAAAATTAAAGGAACAGGTCAAAAACGAAAACATATAAAACCTTAGCCTCAGCCTTAGCCTTTGTATTTTAATGTATAACACTAAATTTCCGATGAATTAGAATATAAAGTTTACAACAAATATAATAGCTATGTATTTATCTGAAGAACATGAATTAATACGTAAAACTGTAAGGGATTTTGCTGAAAGAGAAATAAAACCTGTTGCAGCTGAGTTGGATGAAAAAGGAGAGTTCTCAATAGAGAATACTGCACGGATGGGCGAATTGGGACTATTCGGAATGTGCCTGCCTGAAAAATATGGTGGTCAGAATATGGATACTTTATCCTACATAATTGCAGTTGAAGAAATAGCAAGGGTTGATGGCTCACACGCAGCTACTCTGGCGGCGCACAATTCATTGGGGATTAAACCTATAATGGATTTCGGGACTGAAGAACAAAAGATGAATTATTTGCCCCGTTTATGCTCTGGTAAGGAACTTTGGGCTTTTGGACTTACCGAACCGGAGGCGGGATCGGATTGCCTGGGAACTAAAACAACAGCTAAACTTGCAGACGGATACTGGAATATAAACGGATCTAAATGTTTTATTACTAACGGAGCTGTTGATATATCAAGTGGAGTTACCGTCCTTGCTGTTACCGGTACGAAAAATGATGGCAAGAAAGAATTTTCAACGATAATTGTTGAGAAAGATACTGCCGGGTTTACCAGAAGATCAATGCATAATAAAATGATGTGGAGAGCATCGGATACCTCTGAATTGTTTTTTGATGATTGTAAAGTACCTGAATCAAATCTGCTTGGTGAAGTGGGTAAAGGTTCCACAATAATGCTAAAAACACTTGATAGCGGAAGGCTTTCTATAGCAGCTATGGGGTTAGGACTCGCACAGGGAGCTTTTGAAATGGCATTACAATATGCAAAGGAAAGAAAACAGTTTGGCAGACCAATTATAAAATTCCAGGTTATTTCTTTTAAACTTGCTGATATGGCCGCGAAAATTGATCTGGCCAGAACATATTTGTATCATACATGCCAACTTGAAACCAACGGTAAAGAATTTGGAAAAGAAGCTGCAATAGCCAAACTCTATTGTTCTGAAATAGCAAAAGAGGTTGCAGATGAAGCTGTACAAATACATGGTGGTTATGGGTTAATGAAAGATTATGATATTGAAAGGTTTTATCGTGACCAGCGAGTGCTGCAAATTGGTGAAGGAACTTCGGAAATTCAACGTATGGTAATTGCCCGTAAAATTGGTGCAGTATGAAAACAAAATAATTAATCAGTCGGCAGTCCACAGTCCACAATAAAGAAAAAACAATCATACACAACAAGAAATTTTAAACATAATTTGGCGAATTTTATTTTGGGTGCCTCAATGCGGAAAACAGAATAAATAAAAAACAAAAAGCAGCCGAAAATCTTCCGGCTGCTTTCTATCTTAGAAAAAACTTACATGTTTACAGCAATGTCATTAATTTCCTGATCTTTATAACTGACAATTCACTATAAGCCTCATTGATTTTCCTATCTATTCTTTCAATTAAGTGAGGGGCGATGTCTTTTTTTTCCGGTATATCGGTAGTTTTTCCGGATCGGTCCAGATAAAAAAGCCTGTCCCTCTCCTTTTCCAGGAACTTTAGCCTGGCTTTCTGGTTATTTAACTGCTCTTCAAGATATCCCATTTTGAGAGTTTTTTTATGTTACTCTGATTCTGTAAATCACTCATCTAAATAAAAGACGATTAACTTACCATTTAGTTGCAATTTGGTCTGATTAATTTGATTTTGATAAGGAATAACCTGCTAATTTA
>JAUWPX010000042.1 GCA_030611395.1 Bacteroidota bacterium
AAGAAGCAAAAAAGAGGGATCACCGGAAAATTGGCAAAGAACTCGAACTATTCATGTTTAGTCAAAGGGTTGGCCAGGGACTTCCATTATGGTTACCAAAAGGCGCAAAATTGAGAGAACGATTAGAGAATTTCCTGAAAGCTTTACATCATAAGTACGGATATGAGCCGGTTATCACTCCTCACATCGGACAAAAAGAACTTTATGTCACATCAGGACATTATGATAAATATGGAAAAGATTCATTTCAACCCATTCTCACTCCGGACGGGAAAGAAGAATTTCTTCTTAAACCAATGAACTGTCCGCATCATTGCGAAATTTACAGGTTTAAGCCACATACATATAAAGAGCTGCCAATCCGGTATGCTGAGTTTGGAACCGTTTACCGGTATGAGCAGAGTGGTGAATTGCATGGATTAACAAGAGTGCGGGGATTTACACAGGATGATGCCCATATTTTTTGCAGGCCCGACCAGTTAAAGGAAGAGTTTATTAAAGTAATTGATATCGTCTTTAGTATTTTTAATGCTTTGGATTTTCACGATTTTACAACTCAGGTATCTTTACGTGATCCGGAAGATAAAGTGAAGTATATTGGAAGTGACGAGAACTGGGAAAAATCTGAACAGGCAATTTTAGAAGCATGTGAGGAAAAAGGGCTTAAAATCAAAATAGTTAAAGGTGAAGCAGCTTTTTACGGTCCCAAACTTGATTTTATGGTTAATGATTCTATCGGAAGAGAATGGCAGCTTGGCACAATTCAGATTGATTATAACCTGCCCGAAAGATTTGAACTTGAATATATTGGTGCTGATGATATAAGACACAGGCCCGTAATGATCCACAGGGCACCATTTGGGTCAATGGAGCGGTTTGTTGCCGTACTTATTGAACATACTGAAGGAAAATTTCCTCTTTGGTTAACACCTGATCAGGTCGTCATATTGCCAATCAGTGAAAAATTCAATGATTACGCTAAAAAAGTTTTTAATTTCCTAAATAATTACGATATTCGCACCCTGATTGACGATCGTAACGAAAAGATTGGCAGGAAAATAAGGGATAACGAACTTAAACGTATCCCTTATCTACTTATAGTGGGTGAAAAGGAGATGAATGAAGAATCGGTTGCAGTTAGAAAACAAGGCGAAGGAAACCAGGGAAACATGAAATTGGAAGAGTTTGCAGAGTTTATTATTAAGAAAGCAAAAATTTAATAATTATTAATTAAAAAAGGAGAAGTTATAGCCAGATCTAATTTTAAAAGAGGACCCAGAGGAAGGGTTCAATCTCAACACCGGATAAATAAGGATATTAGAGCCAACGAAGTTATGCTTGTTGGTGATAATATTGAAGAAGGACAAAGTGTTTGTTCTATTGAAGAAGCTTTGAGAATCGCTGATGAAATGAATCTTGATCTTGTTGAAATTGCACCTCAGAATGATCCGCCGGTATGCAAAATCCTTGATTATCAAAAGTTTCTTTATCAATTGAAAAAGAAACAAAAGGCCATAAAAGCCAAAACAGTAAAAGTGGTTATTAAGGAATTGCGATTTGGACCAAATACGGATGATCATGATTACAATTTCAAACTCAAGCATGCTGAAAAGTTCCTCAATGATGGTGCAAAAGTCAAAGCTTTTGTTTTCTTCAAAGGTCGTTCTATACTTTTTAAAGAAAAAGGAGAGATCCTTCTTCTCAATCTGGCACAAGATCTCGAAGAACTTGGAACTGTTGAACAAATGCCAAGACTTGAAGGAAAGAGAATGACAATGTTCATTGCACCAAAAATTAAGGGAAAAAATAAATAATATTAATCAATAACCAAAAAAGCATATAAAAATGCCTAAGATGAAGACAAATCCGGGTGCAAAAAAAAGATTTGCATTAACCGGATCGGGAAAAATAAAGAGGAAACATGCCTTTAAAAGTCATATACTAACCAAGAAACACAAAAAAAGAAAAAGGAATCTCGGTTATTTTGGCGAAGTTCATAGCTCAGACGAAAAAAATATCAAGTTATTGTTAGGGATGAAATAAGGTTATATCTACCCGTTAAATTATTAAATTCTAATTATATTATTAACAGAGTGAATTAGCTAATAAGAGTCTGTAACAGATCGCTAACCATTCAAAAAATTAACGCTATGCCAAGAGCAACAAATAAAGTAGCTTCAAAAAGAAGAAGAAAAAAGGTAATGGAACAGACCAAAGGGCAATTTGGTCGAAGAAAAAATGTTTATACTGTTGCCAAAAATGCCCTTGAAAAAGGACTACAGTATTCATATTATGACAGGAAAAAGAAGAAAAGGAATTTTAGATCACTTTGGATTCAGCGGATTAATGCCGGCGTACGCCAATATGAGATGTCCTATTCCGAATTCATAGGAAAGATTAATAAAAAAGGTATTTTACTTAGCCGTAAAGTACTTGCTGATCTGGCAATGAATCATCCTAAAGCTTTTGAAGCAGTTGTAAATAAAGTGAAAGATGTAAAATAACCACATTTTTAACATATTTTTAATTTTATGGGAAGTCTGTAAGACCTCCCTTTTTTTTATCTTTATATAATATATTTAAGAACATAGCTTCGCAAAGTAAATAAGAAGGCTGAGGCTAAGGCTAAGGAAAGAAAGAGGTTTCAGAAGTTTAAGGCATAAATAATAAAAAGAGGCAAATTGAATTTAATAGTGCCTATGTTAAAACTTTGGTTTAATATAAGGCTATAATGTAGAGTTAAATTTCTTCACCTTAGCCTTAGCCTTTTCTAGTAACAAAATGATATAACTCGATATAAATCAATGAAAAAATAATTCCAATACAATAAAAAAACCAAAGATCATGCATATAGGAATAATCGGTTATGGAAAAATGGGACGCGAAATGGAAAAATCGGCCCTTAAAATGGGACATTCAATAGAGTTTATTATTGATGAGAATAACACGGAAGATTTGAATACTAATAATCTGAAAAAGATCGATGTAGCTATCGAATTTACCAGCCCTGTTGCTGCATTCGAAAATATCAGGAAGTGTCTGGAAGCAAAAACCCCCGTGGTATCGGGTACTACGGGTTGGTTGGTTAAGTATAATGAAGCTGTTGAACTTTGCAGGAAAATAAACGGATCATTTCTGTACGCTTCAAATTTTAGTATTGGTGCAAATATTTTATTTCATCTCAATGCCACGCTGGCAAAAATCATGAATAGTATTGAGCAATATGATGTTGAAATAAATGAGATCCACCATACCGCAAAAGTTGATTCACCCAGTGGCACAGCAATTACCCTGGCCAATAGTATTATTAAAAACATGGAAAGAAAAAAGGAGTGGAAAAATGAACAAACTGTAAATAAACAAATACTCAGTATACTCTCTGAAAGAAAAGACCCGGTGCCGGGAACTCATATTATTAAGTATAATTCAAATGCCGATTGTATTGAACTGAAACATAAGGCAAAAAACCGGACAGGATTTGCTTTTGGAGCAATATTTGCAGCAGAGTTTATAAAAAATAAAAAAGGGGTTTATAGAATGGAAGATGTTCTGGGTATATAATCATCACCTCATCACTTCATTACTTCATTATGAATCTTTCATGTTAAATATTACATTTGCCTGATAAAAACTAAAACATATGGATATTCTGACAAATAAATATTTCAAATTTGGTATTGCTGCAATTTTATACTTCCTTTTTGTAATTTGGATTGGAAATTATTGGCTGGTATTTGGTCTGGTTGTAGTATTCGATATTTATGTTACCAAAAAAGTAAACTGGGCTTTCTGGAAAAAAAGAAATGAAAAAAACAGTGCTTTTATCGAGTGGCTTGATGCTCTGATATTTGCAGTAATTGCTGTAACTTTAATTAACATCTTTTTCTTCCAAAATTTCAGGATACCTACCGGGTCAATGGAAAAATCACTTCTGATTGGCGATCATCTTTTTGTAAGCAAACTGAGTTATGGTCCCAGAATACCAAACACCCCCCTATCCTTCCCATTTACCCAGCATACTCTTCCAATAATAAAAACTAAATCATACCTTGAATGGATTCAATGGCCATATAAACGTCTTGCAGGTTTCCGTGAAGTAAAAAACAATGATATTGTTGTATTCAATTTTCCCGCGGGCGATACGGTTGTATTCGAAAACCAGGTACAAAGTTATTATTCCATTGTAAGGTCTCAGGCATCAAGCTTAAGGGGGCTTGATTCAACTATTGATGACGATTATTTCCGGAACCGTGCCAGGCAAATGATTCATGACAATAAAACTATTGTTTACCGGCCGGTTGACCGGAGAGATAATTATATTAAAAGATGTGTTGGAATCCCTGGAGATATTTTAGAGATCAAGAAAGGAATATTGCTTATAAACGGTGAAGAACAGGGGCCATTTGAACATCAGCAATTTAATTACATGGTGAATTCTTCTTCAAGAATAAATCCTAAAGCTTTTGACCGTCTTGATATTGCTATAGCCGACCGTCATACATTTTCTGCTAATTTTTATATTCTGCCTCTTTCAAAGGATAAAGCTAATCAACTGGAAAAGTTCAAGAACGTTGAATCTGTTCAAAAAATATTGAAGGAACCAGGCGGATATGCCGAATATATATTCCCGCATGATCCAGTTTACCCATGGAATGAAGACAATTTCGGACCTCTTACCATACCTGCTAAAGGAGTCACAGTGCAGTTAACACCCGAAACACTCCCCCTGTACGAAAGAATTATTGATGCATTTGAAGATAATGATCTTGAAGTAACTAAAGATCAAATTCTTATTAACGGTATTCCTGCAAATGAATATACTTTTAAAATGGATTACTACTGGCTGATGGGTGACAATCGTCATAATTCTGCCGACTCCCGGTTCTGGGGATTTGTTCCTGAAGATCATATAGTTGGTAAACCGGTAATTATTTGGTTATCACTTGATAAAGACAAGAAGTTTCTTAGTAAAATAAGGTGGAATAGATTTTTTAAAACTATCAGGTAACTAATTAGGAACATTCGCCAATAAAATAAGAATTCAGAACGGAAACTCCTCTTCGTCAACTGGTTTTTCAAGCTTTTCTTCTTCTGGTTCTTTTGCTATTTCATGTATTGAATTCCCGTTTATATAAATTGCCTTGTAGGGTGTTGTCGGGCATGCAAACTCGCATGCGCCGCAGCCAACACAAATATCATCTGTTACTTCAGGAATTAACAAATCACCCTCATATGGAACCATTTTCACTGCTTTGGTAGGACAATGTTCTGAGCATGCTCCGCAGTCAGTTTTTTCAGTATGGACAATACAATTCTCCTTTACAAACTTTGCTATACCCATTTGAATCCGCACTTTTTCGGCTTCCGGAACAGGAAGTATAGCTCCTGTCGGACATACCTCGCTACACCTTGTACATTCAAAATTACAATATCCGGTATGGTAATCCATATAAGGCTGCATCATTCCGGTAAGTCCGTATTCTTTGAACGAAGGTTGTAATACATCTGACGGACAAGCACTGACACATAAAGCACAGGCAGTACAATTATGAGTAAAATTCCTTATGCTTAATGATCCGGGAGGAGTCACGGGAAATTCTTTCTCTTCCGGTACGGTAGAATCTTTATATTCCTCCTGAACATCCTGTTTTATGCTACCAATAGCACTTCCTGCAAAAACTGATAATACCAGGGTTAAAAATTTTCTTTTATTCTTATCGTAATCGTTTGGCTGATTGTTGACTTTTATCTTTGTATCATCAGTATTAAAATCTCCTGTTTTCTTAAAAGTGTATTTAATAGCATCAGAAGGACAAACAGGCAAACAATTAAAACATTCCACACATCTGGAATAATCTATAATCTGCTCCTTAAAATCCAAACAGTCTGATTTACATACCTGTATACAACGACCACATAATGTGCAATTCTTCTTGTCAAACCGTATTTTGAATAACGAAAATCTTGAAAGCAGTCCAAGCAAAGTTCCTACGGGGCAAATAGTATTACAAAATAATCTTCCGTCAGTGAATGACATCCATGTTACCAGAACAAGGAAAAGCAAAGGATATATCCACAATTCAAACCTTATACTTTGTATCTCAACCGGAAAAATTGCATAAACATTGAAATTTCCAAGAATGTCTGCCACACCGTTGTTTAACAGTATTATAACCGGATTCACAAAATATGTTATTATCCGGCCAAAATTGCTGTAAGGATCCAGCAAAAGAATAAAATAGATGCTTCCTGCAGTGAAAAATATAACTGTTACAGCTAATAAAAAATACCTGAGTATGTTATGGGGTTTTTTATACCTGAATCGTTTCTTCTTTTTCTTTAACTTACGTGAAATAAAAGATACAATATCCATAAAAACACCAAGCGGGCAGATAGATGAGCAATACACTCTTCCAAAAATAAAAGTTAGAACCAATACAACTATAAATCCAACAACTGAAACAGATAGAAGATTTATGAATTTAAGCAATGAGGGAATAAATTGAAGATAAAGTGCTCCCCTGGCAAATTCTTCAGGTAAAATATTTCGGTAATCAATAAAAACCATGGTTATCAAAACAAGGAATACAATCGAAATGATAACCCGTAATTTTTTTAGAGAAGTGTATTGCATAAAAATCAGATCGTTATTCTTTTGATAGATAGCTTTTCGAGATCCATTTCACCAACACCCATTTCACTAGCCTTGCGAATATGGAGTACATCCGCAGGATTGCTTCCGAAAAACTTAGTTGCAGCAGCATCAGCAGCAACCATATCGGTAGTAAGGATCTGGGTTTTCATATTAACAACATCTGAAACAGAAACACCCTGTGGTCCATTTCTCATCATTACATTATAAGCATCTACAATATTCAAATCCGGTTTACGCTCATATGTGGCATAATCGGCAATACACTGATGAAGATCATTTCGATGCCAAAAACGCCGATCCCAAACAACACCCATAAGGTTTTTCATCGAAATTGTAAGCCGGGATGAACTATGATGTTTTAAAACCGGAACGTTAATGAATACATCTGATTCAAGAATCAATTCATGTACCTTTGCTGAAGTAAGCTTTACACCTTTTGGTATATCTACCTCATGATAATACCCTTCGGTATGTCCGGGAACAATCTTACCACCAGCATCCTTAACAGCTTTCTCAATCCCTGAATTTTTATATGTTTTAGTCCAGACATCACATGTATGATCAAATACGAACACCTCTTTAGCACCTGCTTTAAGGCAATGTTCAATTATCCTGGTTAATAGTTGTGGGTTTGTATTGGCAGCCTGGTCAGGGCCCCTGTCCCATCCGATATTTGGCTTCACGACAACAGTCTGATTTGGTTTTACAAACCTCTCAATCCCTCCCAAAGCTTCAATACCCCGATCGAACATCTGACCGGGATTTCCTCCTTTTACTGCAACAAGGTCGGCCGGTGAATCTGGCAAAGGCACTTTTCCAAATAAATTATTAATTGACCCGAAAGCTAAAGCAGTACCGGTAACAAATCCTGCACTAACCGATTTTTTGACAAATTCTCTCCTTTTCATAGTCCAATAATTTTATTTTGCGAAAATAAAATAAAAATATACATTTTTTTTGTTATCAAGCCTGATTAATTCACTTTTAACTTTTTACTTTTGTCTTTTGTCTTTTATCTTCCGCATGAATAATGCAGGTTAGATTTTTAAATAAAATTAATACTATGAAAATACTGTATTACGATTGCTTTTCAGGAATTAGCGGAGATATGAACCTGGGTGCTATGATCGATCTTGGCCTCGATCAGGAATATTTGAAAAATGAACTTCATAAACTAAAAATTGACAAATATCAATTAAAAATATCCAAAGATCAAAGACATGGGATATTTGGCACAAAGGTGGATGTAATCACCGAAAAAACCGATAAACATCGTCATATGTCTAATATTGAAAACATTATTAACTCAAGTTCCCTTAATGATGAAATAAAGGAATTAAGCCTGCATATCTTCAGAAAAATTGCCATTGCAGAAGCGAAAGTACATAATACGCCTGTTGAAAAAGTTCATTTCCATGAGGTAGGCGCTGTTGATTCGATTGTTGATATCGTGGGAGCAGCCATTGCAATAAATTATTTCAAACCGGATAAAATAATTGCCTCAGACATTGAATTGGGTGGTGGTTTTGTTAAATGTGCGCATGGTACACTGCCTGTTCCCGCACCTGCAACAGCAGAGATACTAAAGGGAATCCCTGTCAAGCTGGGGACTGTAGATTTTGAGGCAACTACACCTACCGGGGCAGCAATTCTTGCCGCTACAGTCAATGAGTTTACAGACAAACCATGTATTAAAATAGAAAAAACAGGATATGGAGTCGGGCATAAAAAAGGAAACATCCCAAATTTGCTAAGGGTTTATCTGGGTGAATTGATTGAGGAATCTGCTCTGCCTGAAAAAAGTTATACTAATCATATGATTGAGTGTAACATTGACGATATGAATCCTGAACACTATGAATATGTTATTGAAAAACTTTTTGATACCGGGGCTAATGATGTATTTCTTACACCGGTAATTATGAAAAAAAGCAGACCCGGTATCAAGATC
>JAUWPX010000192.1 GCA_030611395.1 Bacteroidota bacterium
TGTTATTATCCATTCCAATAGTAAACCTTTTTACTCTCCTTTTCTTCCCTGTTTCATAAATAATTATTTCATTCCTTTTTTCTCCACTTTTTATACCATATTCATTTCCAGTATCTTGTTCCAACTCTTCTATAACCATTGAATTATTACTAACCATTAAATCTTCAGCCTTTTTATAACAATCAATCAATCCGAAATATTGTTTCATTTTTTCATACCCTCCACAATAAACCTCCTTATTTATCCTATCAATAATTATTACAGAATCCTTTGTTAGCAAAATTCTTGCCGTTTCAATTCCTATGCCGCTTTTAATAGTTATTGCTATTCGTTCACCTTTTATAATTTTTATGTCTCCATAAAACTCTTTTCTTTTCCAATTTGCTATTATCTCACAATTATACTTTTTTATCCAAATTGTATTAACAGCAATCTTGTTCTTCTTCAGACTTTCTTTAACACCTTCTACATTCCTTTCATATGTTAAACCAATACTGTTCCTTGTAGTTTTACATCCCGCCAACCCGGTACATATTAAGCATATACAAATAATTATAATATTTATCTTCTCTTTTTTCATCTTTCTGTTAAAATTTATGCATATCTATAAAGCATAATATTTATACTGATTTTGTGACCTTGCTTCCTACCACTATTTTTTTCCTTTGCCTTTTACCTTTTCTTCTTTTTGCCCTTTTGCTTCAAGAATTTTCTTTTCAATTTTCTCCTTTTCTCCACCCAAAATAATAGCCTCCTCCCAGATTTCTACAGCTCTGGCATATTCTTTCATCTTATATAGTATATCTCCATAATGTTCTGTTATTTCCGGATCATTTACGCCGGCATTATTCATAGCCTTTTCCAAATACGTTTTCGCCTCATTCACTTTTCCCATTTTAAACAGAATCCATCCATAAGTATCTAAATATGTAGCATTTATTGGTTCGTTTTTTACACACTTACCACTCATTTTAAGTGCTCTTCTCAACCGATATCCTCTTTCTGATAAATAATATGCATAATTATTTAATACAATTGTATTTTCTGAATCAATTTCCAGAGCCATTTCCATTGCATCATCTGATTTCCCATGCAAGCCCATACTTCTGTAATTATCTCCTAATAAAGTATAAAATTGAATTTTAAATTGATTGTCATTTTTCATTAATTTCAATCCTTCTTCCAATGTTTTAACTGCTATTTCATACTTCTTTAGCTCACTTGCCGAAATCCCTTTTAGCAGATAAAATGTTGGCCTTTCCGGATAAATTTTAATTGCCTGTTCACATTCCTTATATAGCTCCTGATAATTTCTCATACTATTTTCAATAAACAGAAACTGCTCCCATAAAACATAATTCGCTTTACCCTTTTCTATTATATATTTTAACTTATTTCTTGCCTCCTCTAATTTCCCTGTCCTGATACAGAAATCTGCTGCTATTGCTTTTACTTTATAATCATCAGGATATTGATCCTCAAGTTTTCCAATAAATATTTCAATATTTGCAGTATAGTCTCGTATTTCTCCAGGATTTGATATGAAAGATAGCATCATCTGCACTTTCTCATTAATCATTATCTCGTTATTTTCGATAATCTCCCTAACAATTTCAAAAACTTTTGAGTATTTCTTCTTTTTTCTATAATACCCTATTTTTGAGATCTTTGAATTGTAATTATCCGGATCAATCTTAAACATTAACTCATATGTTTCTTTTGCCTTATCATCATATCCGTTATTATGATATAGTTCGGCCAGCACACCCATAATACTCACATCATTTTCATATACTCTCAGCAATTTGTCCAATTCATTTTTCGCCATCCCGAATTCACCTTTTCTCTCATAAATTTCCTCTTTTGCGAGTCCTAAATGTTTGCTTATTCCAACTCTCTCTTCTAATTTTTCATATATTCTTAAAGCTTCTTCGTCTTTTCCTTTTTCCTTATATAACTCACTCAGATTAAAAGCCAAATCATTTCTATCCGGAAATATTTCATGAATTTTTTCATATATTACTATTGTGCTATCAACTTCTTTTGTTATATGATACAAATTCGCAAGATGTAATTTATACCAAATATTCTCCCCGCTCAGTATTTCTGCTCTTCTTGCATATTCAATTGCATTATTATAATCTCCGGTTATTGTATAAATACTTGATAACTCATAACACGCAGCTGAACTTTCTGTGTTAAATGACAGCGCTTTTTCAAAATAGCCTTTTGCCTGTCCCAAATTTCCAAGCATTTTTTGTTTTACCCCTTCAACAAAATAATATTTATATTCTGTATCTTTTTTAATGATTTTTACTTCCGTATCATCTCCTTTTGTCTTTTTAATAAATTCTTTTGTCGAACACCCTGTAACCAAAATAAATGCAATCAATAATCCAAACGCAATCTTTTTCTCTCTCTTCATTTTTCTTAAATATATTTAGTGTTTGTTCAAAGTCAAATAAATTTTTAATTACTGTTGACTGCAGACTGCCTATTGCTTATTTACCTGTTTCCGGTATGTCCGAATCCTCCCTTGCCTCTCTTTGTTTCATTTAACACTTCTACCTCCTCAAAATCAGCTTTCTCATGCCTGCTAATAACCATTTGGCATATTCTGTCTCCATTGTTTATTTCTACATTTTCATTTGACAAATTAATAAGAATTACCATAATTTCCCCCCTGTAATCAGCGTCTATTGTTCCCGGGGTATTTAATGCGGTAATCCCTTTCTTTATTGCCAATCCGCTTCTTGGTCTAATTTGTGCTTCATATCCGTCCGGCAATTCAATAAATAAACCGGTTGGCACAATTGTTCTTTCAAGCGGTTTAAGATTAATCTTCTTTAAAATATTCGCCCTAAGATCTACACCAGCAGATTGTTCAGTGCCGTATTCCGGTAGCTTATTATTTGATTTATTTACTATTTTTATTACCATTCATTTTTTATTATTATTAAAGATTCTTGTTTTTCTCCTCATCACCTTATTTCCTCATCACCTTATTTTCACTTTTTAATTTTTAATTTTCTTTTTTCCTCATTTCCTTATTTTCCATTTTACTTTTTCTTTCCATGAAACAACAACAACAAACAATATTAATAACCCTGTATTAATAATTACATTAATCATTTCATTATCCGGCTTTACTGTTTTAGAAATCCAAAATAGTGTCAGGCCAAACACAAAATATATTATAATTCTTACTGTTTCATACGGTATTTTATAAAACCTTTTACCAATATAATAAGACATAATAACCATTGTAAGATAACAGGCAATATGTGCCCATGCGGAAGCATGGTATCCATAAACAGGCACCAGGCTTACATTTATAACTACTGTAATTAATGCACCCACCCCGGTAATAATTGCACCATATTTTGTGAGCTCATTTATCTTATACCATACAGAAAGATTTACAAAAACCCCATAAAGTAAGTACCCTATTAAAATAATTGGCACCACACCCAGGGCCTGGCTCACAATAAAATTCTCACCCAGTAATAATTTTACAATAATATCCAGATAAAACATAACACCAAGAAAAATAAATAGTCCAAACAATACGAAATACTTCATTACTACAGCATATATTTCTCTTGCGTTTTTATCATTAGAATTGGCAAACGCAAATGGTTCAAAAGCATACCGAAACATTTGTATAAACAATGCCATTATAACACCAATTTTATAACTTGCGCCATATATCCCCAGCTGATTCATTGCTGTACTTTGGTCTGTTAACAGGTGTTTCAAAACTATTTTATCCACAACATCATTTATTGTTCCTGCCAGCCCCGCAATTAGTAATGGATAACTGTATTTTATCATTTTTTTCCATAGAATTTTATCTATTTTGATTTTAATGCCGGTAATTTCAGGCAACAATAGTATAATTGTTATTACACTACCTGCAAGGTTTGCTATAAACACATATCCAACACCCACATCGGGTGAATAGATCAAACTTATTATACTATTGGGATCCTTTGAGTAAATTTTTGGAGCCAGGACATAGAAAAAT
>JAUWPX010000268.1 GCA_030611395.1 Bacteroidota bacterium
CTTGAGGCAGGATATATTATTGAAATACAGCATGGTAATAATATTATTTCGGTTTATAAACATAACGCGGTATTATTGAAAGATATCGGAACTGTTGTTAGTGCAGGCGAAACTATTTCGATTATTGGAAATTCAGGCGAGCTGTATACTTCCGGACCACATTTGCATTTTGAACTCTGGCATAATGGTACACCCATTGACCCGGAGAAGTATATAATATTTTGAAAAAGAGCACCCAGCGCCTAGAACCCAGCACCCAGTAAGATGCCAAAAAGAATTGCCATATTAGGATCAACAGGATCAATAGGGACACAGACTCTTCAGGTAATCGCTGCTTACCGGGAGGAATTCATTGTTGAGGTTTTAACAGCAAATAAAAATGCAGATCTTTTAATAAACCAGGCAATGGAGTTTCAACCTAATGCTGTTGTTATTGGTAATGAATCGGAGTATGAATACGTTACTGAGGCCCTTAAGAATTATCCGGTGAAAGTTTTTGCAGGCAGTGATGCTATATGTCAGGTGGTTCAAATGGAATCGGTTGATTTAGTATTAACCGCTATGGTTGGTTATTCGGGATTAAAACCAACTATAAGCGCTATTAATGCAGGGAAAGATCTGGCTCTGGCTAATAAGGAGACACTTGTTGTTGCCGGTGAGCTAATTGTAAGGATGATTCAGGAAAAAGGGGTGCAGGTAATTCCGGTTGACTCCGAACATTCTGCAATTTTTCAATGTCTTGCAGGCGAGGCAAATAATAAAATTGAAAAGATATACCTTACTGCTTCCGGAGGACCATTCAGAAATTATTCTATTGATGATTTGAAAAATGCTCTTGTTAAAGAGGCATTAAACCATCCTAACTGGAATATGGGTAAAAAGATATCAGTTGATTCTGCATCAATGATGAATAAAGGACTTGAAGCTATTGAAGCCACATGGCTTTTTGGTGTTGATCCGGAGCAGGTAGAAATTTTGATTCATCCACAATCAGTGATCCATTCGCTTGTTCAGTTTTGTGACGGATCTATAAAGGCACAAATGGGAAGACCCGATATGAAACTTCCCATTCTGTATGCTCTTGGCTATCCTAAAAGAGTGGAATCAGACTTTCCCCGATTCAGTTTTGCTGATTATCCAAAACTGACATTTGAACAGGTAGATATAAAAAAATTTCGTAACCTTGCACTCTCTTTCGAAGCAATGCACAGAGGAGGCAATATTCCCTGTGTTTTAAACGCTGCAAATGAAGCTGTTGTTCATGCATTTCTTCATGAAAAAGTTGGGTTTATGGAAATGCCGGATATAATTGAAAAGGTCATGAACACTATTTCATTTATTAAGAAACCGGGAATTGAAGACCTGGAGGAAACAAATCTTGAAAGCTACAGGCTTGCGGAAGAACACATAAAAAAATACTCATAGATATTAAAATAGTAATTTATTCGAATGGAAGTTTTTGTTAAAATAGCCCAATTACTTTTAAGCTTATCAATATTGGTTATCCTGCATGAGGCTGGACATTTTATGTTTGCTAAATTGTTTAAAACCCGTGTGGAAAAGTTCTATTTATTCTTCGATCCATGGTTTTCATTAATAAAATTCAAAAAAGGGGAAACACAATACGGAATAGGATGGATACCACTGGGTGGCTATGTTAAAATATCAGGAATGATTGATGAGTCGATGGATAAGGAGCAAATGAAAAAGCCTGCTGAACCCTGGGAATTCAGATCAAAACCCTCGTGGCAACGGCTGATCATAATGCTGGGTGGCGTAATGGTAAATTTCTTACTGGCTATTGTAATCTATATCATGGTGCTTTTTGTGTGGGGTGAAGAATATTTACCTACTGAGAATGTAAAATATGGGATACTGGTAGATTCAGTTGGTATTGAAATGGGACTGAGAATCGGGGATAAAATTTTAAGTGTTGACAACCAGGAGGTTGAAAATTTTTACCAAATTATTCCCGATATTGTATTAAACGAAAGAAAAACAATACAGATAAAAAGAGATGGCAGGTTAATGGAGGTAAAAATACCTGAAGAATCAATACCTCTTCTTATAAAAGGGAAAGGAAGAATTGATGTAAGGATACCATTTTCTCCCCTGATTGTTGAGGATTTTCTTAAAGAATCACCGGCAAAAAATGCAGGATTACAAACAGGCGATGAGATATTAGGTATTAACAATGAGAGTTATAAGTACTATGATCAATTTAAAAAGAAACTGGATGAAAGTATAGGGGAAAAAGTTTCATTGCAGATAAAACGAAATAGTAATAATTTGGAGATTCCGGTGGTGGTAAATAACCAGGGGATGATAGGTATTAGAAGGGATGTCAAGGATTTTTTCGAATTTAGGAAGATTGAATATGGCTTTTTTGAATCAATCCCTGCAGGTATAACAAAAGGGGTAGAAACATTGCAGGATTATTTGAAACAGATAAAACTTATCTTTTCCAAAGATACCAAAGCCTATGAATCACTGGGAGGTTTTATTACTATTGGAAGTATCTTTCCCGGTGTATGGGATTGGTACGCTTTCTGGAATCTTACAGCATTTTTATCAATCATTCTTGCTATAATGAATATTTTACCAATACCTGCATTGGATGGCGGTCATGTAATGTTTCTTTTGTATGAAGTGGTAACAGGCAGAAAACCCGGTGATAAATTTATGGAATATGCCCAGATGACAGGGATGATCATCCTGCTTGCCTTGCTGTTATTTGCTAACGGGAATGATGTTATAAGACTGTTTAATAAGTAGTTGAGTAGGTGAGTAAGGTGAGTAGTTAAGTAAGGAAGAATAAAGAGGGAAGTATGAAGAGTTCAAAGATTGAAATCGTGAGTCGTGAATCGGGAAGAATTGAGTAAATGATTTTAAACAAAATAACTTTGAATTAGGTTTAATAATGAAAATATTTTAAATTTGTATTACTTAAAATATAAAAGGAAGAAAACATGATATCATTAATTATTGCCGGTTTTTTTGGTCCTCAAGAGATCATTATCGTTGTTATCGCTGTTGTTATTCTGTTTGGCGGAAGAAAAATTCCTGAGTTGATGAGAGGAATAGGACAGGGAATGAAAGAATTCAAGAAAGCAACAAAGGACAATAGTGCTGACGAAAACGAGGATAAGGAAAAGGAAAAAATTAAGTAGAAAAACTGAAAAACATGAAAACCCGGGAATGCTTTAAAAGCGTTTTT
>JAUWPX010000388.1 GCA_030611395.1 Bacteroidota bacterium
ACATATTCCGGCGGACTAAGCAGGGGGTATATGCGTACATATACTCCTGCAGATACCCTGGGTTTTGAAACTTTTAGTCCGTATACATTGGAAAATGTTATTGAAATAGCCGAAGGCATGCCATTTATTGAAATGACAGCATGGGATCATGAAAAACTTTATGAACTCAAAGGGCAGGTGGTAGCAAGTGGTGTGAAAACTGTTACAGGAATGGAGATGCCTGTTTTTACAAAAAGGCGATTTCAACATGGTGTAGCTTCCATGGATACATTTAATAAGCATTTCCCTGAAAAGGAAATCGACTACAGGCGGGAATTCCTGGCTATTTATGAGTAGATTCCCTGATTTCGAAATAGACGATCAATGGATATTATCCCATCGTGGGAAGAAAAATCCTGTTGATCATTTAAAGCCATATGCCTGGCTGGTTGAAAAAGAGCGAACAGCCTCCGGCCAAATTGAGGAGGTTTCAACAATCTTTTTGTCAAATCGTGAATGTCCTTTCCGGTGTCTTATGTGTGATCTGTGGAAAAACACAACAGATAAGCCGGTACCTGAAGGTGCTATTCCCGAACAAATAGATTACGCTTTATCAAAACTACCTTTAACAAAGCATTTGAAATTGTATAATAGTGGTAATTTTTTTGATAAAAGAGCCATACCGAAAAATGACTATGAAAAAATTGCCTTGTTGATTGAGAATTTTGAGACCGTTATTGTTGAAAGCCATCCTGGTTTCATAAATAAAAACACTCTTCTGTTTCGCGACCTTATTAAACCAAAGCTACAGGTAGCAATAGGGCTTGAAACAGTATATCCGGAAGTTCTTCAAAAGTTAAATAAGAAGATGAAATTGGCTGACTTTGAACGCTCAGTCAGATTCCTGAGTTCCAGGGGAATTTCCTCCCGTGCATTTATTTTACTCCGCCCCCCGTTTCTTTCTGAATCTGAGGGAGTGTCCTGGGCAAAAAAGTCAATTCATTATGCTTTCAGAACAGGGGTTTCCTTTTGCACGGTTATACCGGTCAGATCAGGGAATGGCGCTTTGGATGCTTTAGCTTCTAACAATTATTTTGAGCAACCGGATATCAGATCATTGGAAGAGGTAATTGAATATGGCATTGAATTGAATGAAGGGCTTGTGTTTTCAGACTTATGGGATATTGATAGTTTTTCCTCATGTAATAAATGTTTGGAGAGGAGAAAAGAACGACTGCTTCAGATGAATTTGAATCAAATAATATATCCAAAGATTGGTTGTTCATGTGAGTGAAATCCGCCTAGCGGTTCAAAACCGCTTGGCGGAATTTGATAGCCAAATATTAAAAAATGTTAAAAAATTGCATAGAAGTCAGGTGTTTATTAGTTTTGGAAGCTAATTTATAATGATTCTGAATAACTATTTTATTAAATATGATAAAGGGAATAAAGACTAGAAAAGCCGGACCGGGTTTTGCATTGATGATTTTTGTACTCGTGATTCTTTTTAATGCCTGCAATTCAAAAGAAAAATCATCATCATCAACACAAAATCTCACTCTTCCAACGGAAACCGATGATTATTTCCAGGACATTACAAAATATTCGGGAATAGATTTTATCCGTACGCTGGGAGATGAGCATTTAAGTAACCTTGTTGAATCTGATGGTGGTGGTGCTGCTTTTCTTGATTACGATCAGGACGGGTATCTTGACCTATATTTGAGCAATGGTAATTATGTTGAAAACCTAAGTATGAATGAGGATCACCCACCAAATAGAACATCAGAAAATAGTATATACATGAAGTGCGGGGATGGTACTTTTGAAGACGTTACAAAAAAAGCCCGGGTTGGTGACCGGGGCTATAGTATGGGAATAACAGTCGGGGATTTTGATAATGACGGTTATCCGGATATATATGTTAGCAATTATGGTCCAAATGTTCTT
>JAUWPX010000265.1 GCA_030611395.1 Bacteroidota bacterium
ATAAATAAAGGCAGATTTGTTACTTTTGAAGATGGGCATAACGAATGGGAAAATTCTGAAAACGGTCCTCATGCATATGTTGTAACAAAAATGCCTGTTCCGCAAATCACTGGATTAATTGAAGATTTAATGATGCATGAAACTACTGTGGCAAAATAATTCATTATTAATCAAATATTGCTTTTTTAATTAATTTGTGAAGCTATGTTCTAAGTTACCATTAAAATTTTCATACTATGAAAAACCAATTGTATTTTATATGTATCATATTATTAATAAGTTATGGTTGTGCCGGAGAGAAAACAGACCAAAAAAACAGGTCGGTACAAATCATTGGTGAAGAAATTATTATTCCCAGGGCAAAATTATCAGACAAGATTAAAGGAGGATGGGCAGGTCAGGTAATTGGTTGTACTTACGGTGGACCAACAGAATTCAAATTTAAAGGAACAATGATACAGGAGTACCAGCCAATACCATGGTATGACGGATATATTAAAAGCTGGTATGATAATGCTCCGGGGCTGTATGATGACATCTATATGGACCTGACTTTTGTTGAGGTTTTTGAAAACGAAGGATTGGATGCTCCGGCACTATCGCATGCAAAAGCATTCGCCAATGCTGAATATATGCTATGGCATGCAAATCAGGCAGCCCGATATAATATTCTCAACGGGATTAATCCTCCGGAGTCAGGACACTGGACAAATAACCCGCATGCTGATGATATCGATTTCCAGATTGAAGCTGATTTTGCCGGATTAATGACACCGGGGATGGTCAATTCTGCAACAGAGATTTGCGATAAGATTGGACATATAATGAACTACGGTGACGGATGGTATGGTGGTGTGTATGTTGCAGCAATGTATTCTCTCGCATTTATTTACCATGATGTAGAGTATATCGTAAGTGAAGCATTAAAAACCATTCCTGAGCAAAGTCAGTTTTATCAGTGTGTTAATGATGTAATTAATTGGTATCATCAATATCCTGATGACTGGAAAGCAACATGGTTTGAAGTAGAAAAAAAATGGTCTTCCGATATCGGGTGTCCTGATGGAGTATTCAGGGCTTTTAATATTGATGCAAAAATTAATGCTGCCTATATAGTGATCGGACTTCTTTACGGAGAAGGAGATTTTGGAAAAACTGTTGATATCAGTACACGTTGCGGACAGGATTCTGACTGCAATCCGGCAAGCGCCGGAGGGATTCTTGGGGTTGTATTGGGGTATGACAATATTCCGGAGTATTGGAAAATGGGACTTGCGGAAGTTGAAGATATCGATTTTAAGTATACCTCAATTTCTCTGAACGATGTTTACCAGATGGGCTATAAACATGCTCTTCAGATGGTTGAACAAAACGGAGGGACTGTTGATGAAGATAATCTGGTAATCAGGCTTCAGAAACCGAAAGCTGTAAAATTTGAACAGGCATTTGAAGGACATTTCCCTGTTGAAAGAAAACAGGTAGATTGGGGAAAGAAAACGATGAACAAAGAAAATTCTGAATATGTTTTTGAATTTGAGGGAACAGGATTTGTCTTAACAGGCAGGTCACAAAAAGATGACAATATGGTTGAAGATTATATCCATATTGCAGATATTTTTATTGATGAAGAATTATCAGAAACAGTGAAACTTCCTACATCTTTTACTACCAGGAGACATGATATTTGCTGGAAATATAATCTGCCGAAACAAAAGCATAAAGTAAGGGTGAAACTTAATAACCCCAAACCGGGATATAACCTTTGGTTAGGAGATATTGTTGTTTATTCGGATGAACAAAAGACCTATGATAAATAAATTCATAAACTTAAATTCTAACTATCATGTATATTGTACCTTCTTACACTCTGGCAATAGTTTTTACTTTAATAACCATGTTATGCTGGGGATCGTGGGCAAATACCCAGAAGCTTGCCGGTAAAACATGGCGCTTTGAACTTTTTTACTGGGATTATGTAATTGGAATACTGTTTCTGTCCCTTGTTTCAGCCTTTTTACTTGGAAGTTTTGGAGAGAATGGGAGGGGTTTTATTGAAGATCTTAAACAGGCAGAATGGAACAACATGTCCAACGCATTTCTTGGAGGTGTGGTTTTTAACCTGGCTAACATACTTCTGGTTGCAGCTATTGCCATTGCCGGAATGTCTGTTGCATTTCCTGTGGGGATTGGAATTGCCCTTGTCTTCGGTGTGTTAATTAATTATATCGCTGCACCGTATGGTGATGCAGTTATCCTTTTTTCCGGGATAGGATTGATAGCTATCGCAATTATTCTTGATGCTGTTGCTTATAAAAAGTTAGCTAAAACTATAAAGAGGGTATCAACAAAAGGGATTATTTTATCCATTTGTGCGGGCGTTTTGATGGCATTGTTTTACAGGTTTGTTGCCAGTTCTATGTCCACTGATTTTGTGAATCCTGCTTTGGGGAAACTTACTCCATACACCGCTGTATTCATCATGGCAATTGGCGTATTGGCAAGTAACTTTATTTTCAACACTATTTTTATGAAGAGACCTGTTGAAGGAGAACCTGTAACATATAAACAATACTTTAGCGGTAGTTTAAAAGTTCATTCAACAGGTTTTCTTGGTGGTATTATCTGGTGCATTGGCATGTCTTTGAGTATTATTGCAGCAGGAAAAGCAGGATATGCAATTTCCTATGGGTTAGGACAAGGGGCAACGCTAATTGCCGCCCTATGGGGAGTGTTTATATGGAAAGAGTTTAAGGATGCTCCTAAGGGAACAAATAGGTTGCTGGCTTTGATGTTTGTTTGTTTTGTAATAGGATTAGGATTGGTAGTGTTTGCAGGTACTTAATCCTGCATCAGTTCTTCAAATATATTTACGCTAGTAGTTGCTACAACCGGGATACCACGGATTCTTAACTACAAATTATTCCGGCATTTTTCGTTATCAGACTTTAATAAAGTACTCAGAATACCTTCGGGATTCCTCTTCTCCGCTTTTGCTTTTTAAATTAATCTTTAACCTTGTTAAATCGCAGAGCGTTGATCATCCAGTTAGGCAGTGCCTTTTCAGGGTGACGATTACTTAAGTTCAGGTACCAGCCAAGTTTTTTAATGATTGGAATTTTATGTGTTTCAACAAATTCAATTAATGTTCCGTCAGGATCTTCAACATATGCAAAATGTCCGCTTGCTTCACCCATATCAAAAACGCTGCTTTCATGATCTGTTTCACTATCAAC
>JAUWPX010000163.1 GCA_030611395.1 Bacteroidota bacterium
CTGAAATCATGTATTATCCGAAGGTTCGTACCACCAAGGAAAATCAGATTATCAGACCACTCACTATTATTGATAATATCAAGTATTTTATACTGAAAATACTCTTTAAGTATAGCCTGTTTAAATTTAGGTTGTTTTATATTTTCGTTGTATGAGTTACGGATAACATTGAAATCGATCATATTTTTCTTTCCCTTTTAACTATAAATAAACATTAAACATTAGTTTTATACGTTTTTCAAGAGCAGTGCTCCTGAAAATGTCCAGATATTTATAAAATTTATCTTTATTAAGATCATCGCGAAGAACAATTGGGTTGAATCTCAACTCACGTATATCGTATTCAGTATTATAATGATGATTCAAATAAAAAAAATCAAGTATTGTTTTTTCAATATCAGCAATTTTAATATGCCGGGTATTTATTATATTACTAAATGACCGGCTACCAGAATCAACATCAAATTCAATAAATATATATCCAAAAAATAGTGATGGCCTAATAGTGTTATAAAAATAATCACCCAATGGTGTTTCATAATGTCTTGGTTTGTTTGTGGTGACAGATGTAATAGAAAATGCACCTTCAGGCACAATTTGATACCATGACAAGGCAGTCTCAAGGCTTATATAAGAAGGGATATGAATAAGATTAGCTGTAAGCAAATGAGAGTTTTCATTTCTTGTGTATTCTGGAAAACAATACCATGAATTGCGGATTTTGATAATATATTCTTTATCCTGCCATTCTGAAAGTCTCCGATGGTCAAAATCCGGAAAATATTTCTTTATATCGACAGTTGAAAAAATACCAAATTCTGACAGCTTATTTCTAAAATCAATATATAACATCTATTCTATATTTATGTCAAAGATAACATAAAACAGGAATATAATCAAGTATTTTCATTCTTTTTTTATGTTATTATTAACATATATCAGGAATGTACTACAAAAAAGTTGAGAATTACTGGGTGCTGTATGCAGGATTGTCGGAGCATAGAGCATGGAGCAAAGAGTAAATAATCAATTTTACAGCGTAAGAAAGGATTTTGCGAACGTAGTAAAGCAATCTTTCATGGCTTTACCTAAAATCTATAATAATTCATTTTGAATTTTAGTCATTTTAATTTTGCCTGAATATTTCTTACTTTTGGTTTTTCGTATTATTCATAACAAGAAAAAAACAACATCATGAGAAAAAGAATAGTTGCAGGAAACTGGAAAATGAACAAAACATTAAAGGAAGGTATTGAACTTGCCAAAGAAATTGAGCTACAGGTTGAAAAGCAAGAAGATAAAAGTATTGGGGTCATAATCGGAACACCTTTTATTCATTTATCGGAAGTATCAAAAATCATTAACCATAATCTTATTTCTATTGCAGCACAAAATTGTTCTTCAGAACCAAAGGGTGCATTTACGGGTGAAGTGTCAGCCGAAATGATCAAATCGACAGGTGCCAAATATGTTATTATTGGACATTCTGAAAGAAGGTCGTATTTTGATGAGGATAACAAAACCATGAACAAAAAAGTAAAACTTGCACTGGAACAGGGACTGAAACCAATTTTCTGTATTGGTGAACTACTTGATGAGAGGAAACAAAATAAACAATTTGATGTAGTAAACAAACAACTTAATGAAGGTCTGTTTGATCTGACTGATGAAGAGTTTAGTAAAATAATACTTGCCTACGAGCCTGTTTGGGCAATTGGCACCGGAGAAACCGCTACTCCTCAACAAGCCCAGGAAATGCATGAATATATACGAAAACTGGTGTCTGAGAACTATAACGCAGAAATTGCAGATAATACCACTATTTTATATGGCGGAAGCTGCAAACCATCAAATGCACAAGAACTGTTTGCTAATATTGATGTTGATGGCGGATTAATAGGAGGCGCATCACTCAAAGCAGATGATTTTTTTGAAATAATCAATTCATTTTAGTTATTAAGAAGGCTGAGGCTAAGGCTAAGGCTAAGGGAAAAAAGAAAGAAAAGAAAGAAAAAAAAAGAGAATAAGGCAATTTGAATTTAAAAGCGCCAATGCTGTCATGAAGAAATGTATTGAATTATTACTTTTTTTCTTACTCTGTTTATTAATTACATCTTTCCAGGCAACAGGGCAGGCGCTGAAAGAATTTCCATCCGAACAGGATATGTTTCTTCCTGAATTGAATAAATTCATGGGGGCAAACCTGAATGAAAGTCAGCAGGCTATCTTAACAAACTTTGGTTCTCTTTGGTTATCAGGCGCTTATGATCCTGAAGAAAAAAACAAAATTATAAGCTTATCTAATCTTTTGCTTAAGCGCAGAGCACGGGCAAATCCGAATTTTCTTGAGTTTTTAACTACTTTATCTGCGTTCAAGCAAACTGAAGGAAACCAGGAAAACTTCACTCCCTGGTATGATGGACTTATTGAACTCCTGAACAACAAAAATTTCACTCTAAGCAATATTCGTCGCTATTTTAATATCACCAGGGGTGTTATGGAAAGCGGGGTGTTATACACCTCACCTGCTAATGAATGGAAAATAAGTTCGGGTGAATACCGGTTCCTATTTGACAGCACCTTAAAAATAATCTTTCAAAAATCAGATATGGTCTGTTATGCTCAAAGAGACAGTGGTATTATTTATAAAACAGAGGGAACATTATTTCCTGACAGGGCGGTATGGATTGGAGAGGGTGGAATTGTAAGTTGGGAAAGAGCCGGATTTGACAAAACCCAGGTTTATGCTGAGCTACAGAATTACCATATAGATCTTAGTCATTCATATTACTCAGCTGATTCGGTACTTTTTTACCACAACATTTACTTTGATAAACCACTTACGGGGAGGCTTGAGGAAAGGATAAGAGCTACTCCATCACCCAATTTGGCTACGTTCCCACAATTTGATTCATATGCTAAACGTATTCAAATAGCTAATATGTTTGAGAATATCAATTTTGAGGGCGGTGTTGCAATGCGGGGCAGTAAGCTAAACGGAACAGGTGAAAAATTCAGGAATGCTAACCTGTCAATCATAAAAAACGATACTACCTTGCTTAACATAAAATCAGAATATATTGTTTTCTCCAAAGACCGTATTGCCAGTAAAAAAGCTATTGCAATAATTTACCTTGAAGAAGACTCTATTTTCCATCCGGGAATTGCTTTCAATTATCAGGTTTCGAATAAAGAAATATCTCTATTTCGCACTAATGATAAGCTTACTCATAGTCCATATTTTAATTCCTATCACAATCTTGATATGGAATTTGAAATGTTAACCTGGAAGATTGATGAACCCAAAATAAATTTGACAATGTCAAGAGGCGCCAGTCTTGGGCAGGCACGTTTTGAATCAATAAATTATTATAACGAAATTGAATTCCATAGAATCCAGGGAATTGATGAACATCATCCTCTTTTTACCCTGAAGAATTTTGCCAAATGGTATTACTCCGACACTTTTCCTGTTGATGAACTGGCAGAATGGATGAAAAAACCACCTTACCAGATAAAACAACTGTGTGTAAGATTATCAACAGATGGCTTTATTTATTATGATCAGAATACGGGTGAAATAACAATTAAAAAACGATTATACGATTTTATTGATGCATTTGCCGGGGAGATAGATTTTGATGTGATTGATTTTGTTTCAAACATAAGGGCTCCTTTTGAAAATGCCACACTTGATCTGAATACTAATAACTTGACCATTAATGGTGTATCACAAATATTTCTTAGTAATTCTCAAAATGTTATCATATGGCCAAAAAATGAACAAATTATTCTTGGAAAAAACCGGAATTTTGATTTTGACGGGAAAATCATAGCCGGTCTTTTTTCGTTTTTTGGTAATAATTTCAAATTCAAGTATGATTCCTTTAAGATTGACCTTCACAACCTTGACTCTATGCAGCTATCTATTCAGACAGATACATCCGATATTTATGGAAACGCGTTACTTTCAGAAATCAAGAACACTATTGAAATGATAACAGGGGAACTACTTATTGATCATCCCTCGAATAAATCGGGTTATCATCAATTACATGAATATCCAATACTTAATAGTAAGTCTAATTCTTTCGTTTATTATGATCATATTCCCGGTTTGGACAGCACCTATTCCCGCGATGAATTCTATTTTGAACTTGAACCTTACACAATCAGTAACCTGGACAGATTCCAAAAAGAAGATGTCAAATTCAGCGGCAAATTCAGTAGTGGAATTTTTCCGGAGATTTCACAAACACTTACAGTACAAGAAGATAATTCACTCGGATTTTCCCATGCAACCCCTGATGATGGGCTTCCTGCATATAATGGAAAAGGAACTTTTTATAATAATATCAAACTAAGTAATAAAGGACTCAAGGGCGATGGAAAGTTGCGTTATCTTTCTGCCGTTGCTGAATCTGATGATTTTGTTTTTTATCCCGATTCA
>JAUWPX010000353.1 GCA_030611395.1 Bacteroidota bacterium
TCAGGAAACGGGTGATCAATTACACGAAGAAACCGGTGAAATAAAACTGACACACTTTACCCAGGGACTTGGATGCGCATGTAAACTCCGACCCCAGGCCCTTGAAGAGGTACTTAAAGATTTTAAATTACCTACCGACCCCAACATTCTGGTTGGACTCAATACATCTGATGACGCTGCTGTTTATAAACTAAACGAGGAAACAGCGCTGGTTAAAACAGTTGATTTCTTTACACCTGTTGTAGATGACCCGTTCCAATTCGGGCAGATTGCAGCAGCCAATGCATTAAGCGATATTTACGCTATGGGTGCAATACCCCTTTTTGCTTTGAATATTGTCGGTTTTCCATCAAATCGCCTGCCATTAAGTATTCTGCGAAAAATTCTTGAAGGAGCAAATAAAAAAGCTGCGGAAGCAGGGATCTCAATAATCGGAGGTCATACAATCGACGACAGCGAACCAACATACGGAATGGCAGTAACAGGGAAAGTGCATCCTGAAAAGATATTAACCAATTCGGCTGCCCAACCCGGTGATCAAATAATTCTTACCAAATCAATTGGCACAGGAATATTATCAACTGCACTTAAGCGTGGAGTTCTTGAAAATGATACCAGGGAAGAATTAATTTCACTTATGGCAGATCTGAACAAAACAGCATCAGAGATCATGCAAAAATATCCGGTAAATGCCTGCACCGATGTTTCTGGTTTTGGATTACTGGGTCATCTTCTCGAGATGGCAAGAGCCAGTAAAGTTGAGATTAATTTGTTTTCAGATAAAGTACCTGTAATTAATGATGTTAGGAAATTTGTGACCGCCAACATCATTCCAGGCGGAACCTTGAATAACCTGGATTATGTTTCTGAATTTGTCGAATTTCCGGATAATTTTTCAAAAAATAATAAAATAATTCTGGCAGATGCTCAAACCTCTGGCGGTCTGTTAATATCTGTTCCCCGGGAATATACAAAACAACTGGTAAACGAATTAATAACCAAAGGAGTACATGATACATGTGTTATTGGAGAAGTAATCAGGAAAAAGAAAGGAAAGATTGTTGTTTGTTAAAGATAATTCTTGATTTTTCAATAAAATTGTTTATCTTAAGCCTTATTAATAAACCCAAATTGCAACAGGCATTACCTTTTCCATTTAATTTGGATAAATAATTCATAAAAAGATGGACGAAAATATTAAAAATGTAACCGGTAACACCCAACAAAACACTCCGTGGAAAGAAGAGGTGTTTTACCAGGTTTTCCAGTCAAACCCTACACCAATGGCGATCAGCAGGTTTGAGGATGCAAAATATGTTGATGTCAATAAAGCTTTTCTTGACTTCCTTGAATATAAGCCTGAAGAAGTAATTAATCATACTTCAAATGAACTGCAACTGTTTATCGACTTAATCCAGAGTGATAAATTTCTTTCAAAGCTGGCAAAACTCAATAAGGTAAGAGATTTTGGAGTAAAGATGCAAACAAGCTCAGGGGCTACAAAAGAAGTACTCTTTACTGCAGAAACTATAAAAATTAATGATGAAATTTATCTTCTAACCATATATAATGATATTACAGAGAAGAAGATAATCGAAGAAAAACTCCAGGCAACATCTGAACGGTACAACCAGCTGTTTGATAATATGAAAGATTGTATTGCAGTTTATGAACCGGTTGATGACGGGAAAAACTTTGTTCTAATTGAATTTAATAAAGCGGCGGAAGAAACCGAAAAAATTTCAAGAGATAAGGTTTTTGGTAAAAGGATTCTGGATATTTTCCCTGCAGCAAAAGAATTTGGAATATTTGATGCTATAAAAAAAGTTTATGAAAGCGGCGAAACCATTGAATTATCTGAAACTTTTTATAAAGATGACAGGGTAAGCGGTTACAGAAATATTTTCATTTATAAACTACCTTCTAAGGAAATAGTGACAATTTATAATAATGTTTCTGAACGGAAAAAATATGAAATACATGGTCTATAGGACTATTCTTTTTCTTATTCTTCTTTTTCCAGCTACGCAGTCAATCGCCCAGGAAAATATTCCCGTATTAAACAAAAGGATAATTGAATATGCAGAATCAGTTATTGGTAAACAGGTTGACAGAGGAGAATGCTGGGATCTGGCTAACCAGGCATTGAACAGGTTTAATGCACAATGGGATGGGAAATTTCAATATGGAAAACTAATTAATCCAAAACGGGAACCTGTGCTTCCCGGTGATATTATCCAGTTTAAAAATGTTAAAATAAAGTACCAGATTACTAATACTACATATACTGAGTTTATGAAACAGCATACAGCTATTGTATATAAAATT
>JAUWPX010000046.1 GCA_030611395.1 Bacteroidota bacterium
AAACCAGGAGTAGGATACAGTTGTCAATGAAAGATTTGGGAAAGTAATTAATCGAAAAAATTACCAAAATTACTACCTTTAACTTTTCGTCTTATTAATATTTAATTTCAAAAACTATGTTAAATAAGAGATTTTTTTTTAGTGCTGCATCTTTAATAGTGGCAGTTATCCTATTAGTATCATGTTCACGAATAAAACAAACAACTGAAATGAAACCTCCGATTGCAGAAAAGGTTAAAAAAGAACTGACCTTACATAATGATACGCGTATTGATAATTATTTCTGGATGCGTTTGACGGACGAACAAAAGAATGCTGAGGATCCGGACGGGCAAACCAAAAAGGTTCTTGATTATCTGAAAGCGGAAAATGCTTATACAGATGCTGTACTGAAACATACAGAAGATTTTCAGAAAGAATTGTATAATGAGATTGTTGGACGTATAAAAAAGGATGATGAATCTGTACCATACCTGGATAACGGGTATTATTACTATACAAGATACGAAGAAGGTAATGAGTATCCCCTGTATTGCAGGAAGAATGGATCATTAGAGGCTGAAGAAGAGATTATGCTGAATGTAAATGATCTGGCGGAAGGATATGAATACTTCAATGCAACGGGCATTAGCGTTAGTCCTGATAATAAACTTCTTGCATATGGCACAGATACAGTTAGCCGCCGAAGATATACCATTTGCTTTAAGAACCTTGAAACAGGTGAGTTGCTTGAAGATAATATCCCGAATACAACAGGAAGATCGGTTTGGGCTAATGATAATCAAACAGTCTTCTATACAGTAAAAAATATGGAGACACTTCGGTCAGAATGGATAAAAAATCATAAACTTGGTAATGATCCTGCCGGGGATAAGGAAGTGTTTCAAGAAACAGATGCGGAGTTCATTGTTGGTGCAGGTAAAACAAAAAGCAAGAAATACCTTCTGATATATTCTCGCCAGACATTGTCTTCTGAAGTACGTTACCTTGATGCAAATAACCCGGACGGTGAATTTTGTATAATTCAACTACGTGAGAAAGACCTTGAATATGGTATTAGTCATTATGAAAATTATTTCTATATCAGGACCAATAAAGACGGGGCTAAAAATTTTAAGCTTATGAAAACACCGGTAGATAAACCCGGTATGGAGAACTGGGTTGACGTGATCCCACATCGTGAAAACGTGTTATTGCAAAGTGTGGAAATATTCAGCGATTATCTTGTGCTTAATGAAAGGATAGACGGACTTTTGAATTTAAGAATAATACCGTGGGATGACTCGCCCGAACATTATATTGATTTTAAGGAGGAAACATATACCGCCAGGATTTCAGTGAATCCTGAATTTGATACTAAGATCCTTAGGTATGGATATTCATCTCTTACCACACCTTACTCCACCTTTGATTATAACATGGAAACCCGCGAAAAAACATTAAAAAAAGAGGAAGAAGTATTGGGTGGTTTTGATAAGAATAATTACGAGGCAAAACGTTTATTGGCTACTGCTGATGATGGAACAAAGGTGCCAATATCACTGGTTTACAGAAAATCCATCAATTTGGATGGAACCAATCCTCTTCTGTTATACGCGTACGGTTCATACGGTTATTCGCGTGATCCGAATTTTAGTTCAGACCGGCTTAGCCTGCTGGATCGTGGTTTTGTTTATGCAATTGCCCACACTCGCGGAGGCAGTGAAATGGGAAGATGGTGGTATGAAGATGGAAAACTGCTTAAAAAGAAAAACACTTTTACGGATTTTAATGATTGTGCAGAGTATTTGATAAAGACAGGATACACGAGTCCTGATAAATTGTTCGCAATGGGAGGCAGTGCCGGCGGGTTACTTATGGGTGCTATAGTTAATATGCAGCCCGAATTGTATAAAGGAGTGGTTGCTGCAGTGCCATGGGTTGACGTGGTAACAACTATGCTGGATGAATCTATTCCGTTAACAACAGGAGAATTTGATGAGTGGGGAGATCCAAAGGAAAAAGAGTATTACGATTATATGTTATCCTACTCTCCATATGACAATGTAACCTCGCAAAAATATCCTAATATGCTTGTTACAACCGGGTTATGGGACTCGCAGGTACAATACTGGGAACCAGCCAAATGGGTTGCCAAACTCAGGGATATTAAAACAGATGACAACCGGCTTCTGTTGCATATCAACATGGAGGCAGGTCATGGAGGAGCCTCAGGGAGGTTTAAGCGTTATAAAATAACAGCCCTTGAATATGCTTTTATGCTTGACCTGGTAAAGTAAAAATTAGAAATTAAAAATTAAAAAGTAACCTCAATCCTGAAATTCCAAACTTCTTATAGCTTATATGGTTCCCTGTATTCTTTTGTCCTTAGCTTATTTGCTTCAGGGTCATTTTTGAATTCTTCCTTTTCAGGATCCCAATCGAGCGTTCTTCCTAGCTGGTAGGCAATATTTGCAATATTACAAACCGAGGCAGTGCGGTGTCCAACCTCCACATCACATATAGGTTTGGTCCTGTTCCGTATTGCCTGTGTCCAGTCTGAATAGTGATTACTGCTTCTGTATAGTTTAGTGTCATTATCTCCAATGCACTTATACACAATGTTTTCAGGCTTTGACTCCAGGAAGCTACGACTTATATCCAGTGTTCCTTCGCTACCGATAAAACGTACAGCCCATCCACGCTTAAAATCTTCGTGAAACATTTCTACCCCGTTTTGATATATGAATTTAAGGCCTCTTACAGCATTTCTGTCTGCAGGAGGTATCAGTTTAACCGGTCCGCTGTTATCCATTCCCAGTCCCCATTGTGCAATATCAAACATATGAACACCCCAGTCGGAAAGGATCCCTCCTCCATATTCGCGATAATCTCGCCACATGGGATAGTGAGTTTGTTCTATCGGTGGTGAAAGGATTTCGTTATAAGGGCGTTTCGGTGCAGGTCCGAGCCAGCGGTCCCAGTTAAGGTAACCGGGAGTTGGTTCACTTGCCAGATCACATGCAATTGCAGGATCGCCAACATTAACAAGTATCATTTTTATTTCACCCAGGTAATTGTTCCTGACCAGTTCACAGGCGTGGCGGAATGTCCACCATGATCGCTGCATACTTCCGGTTTGGAAAACCCGGTTATTTTTGCGGGTTGCTTCCACCATTGCTCTGCCTTCTTCAATTGTATGCGCCATAGGCTTCTCACAATATACATCCTTCCCTGCTTTCATGGCTGCAATAGCCTGGATCGCGTGCCAGTGATCCGGCGTGAATATACCCACTGCATCGATATCAGGTTGTGCAATCAGTTCTTCGTATTTTTCAAAGGTTTTACATCCCTTGTATTTATTTATTCCTGTATTAGCTGCATAATATAATTCTGCCATTTTCCTGAATTGCTCGAGTTTCTGACTGTCAACATCGCAACAAGCAGTGATTTGAACATCGGGTAATTCAGCAAATCGTTCAAACAATCCCTTTGCCTGAATACCGGTACCAATAATACCAAGGTTGATCTTATCACCTGGCGAAACATACTTTTTACCTCCCAGAACTTTTCTGGGAACAAGAGTGAAAGCACCGGCAGCAAGGGTTGAACTAAGGAGAAAACTTCTGCGTGAGACTGGGTTGGATTGTTTTTGGTTTTTCATAAAAACAGTTTTAAAAATTATTATTCAAACGAAAAGTATCGGTTTTAAAATCCGGATTAATATACAAAGAATTTATAAAATAGTTTACGAATAAAAAAAGATATGTATGTTTACAAATTCATAGACATTGTGCTAATAATAATGCCAGAAATAGCACAATTTTTTTTTACAGTTTGTAATACTATGTTTATATGAGTAAATCAAAGAAGAGTGTGGGGATCTTTCAGAGGATGTTGAACTGGACAGAACGAGTTGGTAACGCTTTGCCGCATCCAGCCACACTTTTTGCACTATTTGCCCTGGCTGCACTTGTATTTTCAGCTGTAGGCCATGTATTGGGATGGGAAGTTGTTCATCCGGGAACCAAAGAAATTGTCAGAACGGTTAATCTTTTTTCACAGGATGGTATTCACCGTATTTTGCTTGAAATGGTGGATAATTTTACGGGATTTGCTCCCCTGGGAATTGTGCTGGTAGCTATGCTCGGTATCGGCATTGCTGAACAAAGCGGACTGATAAATGCCGTTATCCGGATGATGGTATTAAATTCTCACGGTCGCCTCCTGACGTTTGTAATTGTTTTTACAGGTATATTATCTAATGTTGCATCGGATGTTGGATATGTTTTGTTAATACCGCTTGCCGGTGTGATTTTTCTGGCTGTGGGCAGACACCCTGTGGCCGGTATGGCAGCTGCTTTTGCCGGTGTATCAGGCGGATTCAGTGCCAATTTGGTATTGGGAACCGTTGACCCTTTGTTAGCAGGATTGTCTCAGGAAGCTGCAAGGATCCTTGATCCTGCCTATGAAGTGAATCCTACTGCAAATTACTACTTTATGGTGGCATCCACCTTTGTCATTGCTTTTGCAGGTACGTTTGTAACTGAAAGAGTTGTGGAACCAAGGCTGGGTAAATATACCGGCGAGTATAAAGAAAAAGAAAATTCCTTCGATAAACTTTCAAAAAAAGAGAAAAAAGGTTTGCTGATGGCCTTGTTTACTCTGATAGCCATCATATTCATAACCATTATCGGGATCATTCCTGAAGATGGTTTTTTCAGGGGAAGTGACGGAGGAATGCTTAGTTCACCACTGATCCGCGGAGTAGTTGCAATGTTGTTTATTACTGCCGGTGCAACGGGTCTCGCGTACGGTTTTACAACGGGGGCATTTAAAAATGATTCGGATGTTATGAAAGGTATGGCTGCTTCCATGAAAACAATGGCTGTTTACCTCGTTCTTGTATTTTTCGCAGCTCAGTTTGTAGCTTATTTCAAGTGGAGCAATCTTGGAATAATCCTGGCTGTTAAGGGAGCCGATCTCATAATGTCTACCGACATCGGGCTTATCCCTTTGATGATCCTTTTCATCCTGCTTGCTGCCACCATCAATATGCTGATGGGAAGTGCATCAGCAAAATGGGCTATCATCGCACCGATTTTTATTCCTATGTTTATGATCATGGGGTATTCGCCGGAATTGTCTCAGGTTGTGTATCGTATCGGCGATAGTGTGACCAATGTGATCTCTCCTATGATGAGTTTCTTTGCGCTGATCATTGCTTTTATTCAGAAATATGAACCAAAAGCAGGTATAGGAACAATAATTGCTGCTATGGTCCCATATTCCATTGCTTTCCTGGTCATCTGGATTTTACTTTTAGTGGTTTGGCTGACTTTAGGTATACCACTTGGTCCGGATGCAGGAATTTACTATACACTGCCTAATTAAAAACAAAGAGTATGTCTTGTCAAACTACGACTCAGCGTACTTTTACCTGAAGCGTAAAGGTTTTCAGAGGCTCGACCTCTTTTTCCCAGGATCTGTGATAGACCATTTTCAAAGTTCCATTACCTAAGCTTTGGGCATCAAAGCGGAACGTTTCCGTTCCACTCTTGCCAGAAGAAGGATGATTCCCGGTATTAGATGATTTGAACTCCGCTTTTCCCTTTTGCAGCATGACAGACTCCTCGTTTTCAATCACTTCCCACTGATATCCGGTAGTTGGGTTGGATTCCAGGGTGATGACCAGAGTTTGACCTTTCCTGAGTTCAACCTGGCTACCGCTGGCGCTCGCGACCACACTGACCTCTTTTGATGTACCGCAGCCAATCGCAAGAATCAAGACTGTTAGCAACATTACGATTGCATTTCTGCGTTTTCCAAACTTCCTAAACATAATTGACTTCCCTTTAAAGTATTGGCATTAGCTCGATACCGATGACGATTCGAACTCAAAGGTAGTCCCACAACATCCTTGCGAGTCATATGCACCGATACAGTTTTGTGCGTCTAACATATATTCTACTGCAAATTACCTTATAATTCCATATAAACAATAAAGCTGATTCTATATCATACTCCTTTCTTTAATATATTCAGATGAAGCCGGTATGACAGGATTATGGCATGGGAGAGGTACTAATAAATAAATCACCTTTCTTCTTGCGGCTCCGGTAATGGCTTCCTTGGCAGGAGGTTATCACGCATTGCTGTATGATAAACCAGTGCTGCAACAATAACTGCATTATGCTTCATGTCGTTCATTAGCAGTCTTTCGTAGGTATCCATATTGGTATGATAACCACGTCCGTATTCAATTGGGTCCTGGATAAACTGGAAACCGGGTAGCCCGACAGCATCGTAAGCAAGATGATCGGTTCCGCCGGTTCTGCGAATAGATATTGTTGAAGCACCCATATCCTTAAACGGTTCGAACCAGGCTTCAAATACTGGTCTAACCATATCATTTTCCTGAAGATATATACCTCTTATTTTACCTGTTCCGTTATCAACGTTATAATAAGCAGAGAATTTCTTGTGTCCGGGCTTTATCTTCATAGAACTCCTGTCTCCAAGGTAATCACATACATATCCGCGTGAGCCATACAACCCTTGTTCTTCACCGCTCCAGAGACCGATTTTCACTGTTCGTTTTAGTTCAACACCAATTGCCTTAAGGATACGCATTGCCTCCATCATAACAATACAACCGGATGCATTATCGGCAGCACCGGTTCCTCCAAGCCATGAATCAAGGTGAGCGCCGATCATTACAACTTCATTTTTCAGTTCCTTATCGGTTCCGGGTATCTCACCAATTACATTATATCCGTTAGTGTCGTTTGTGTTAAATTCATTGTCGATCTCAATTTCGACCTCAACTTTTACTTCATGCTGCAGTAATCTTACAATTCTGCTATGGTGCTCGGCAGTAAGAAGCATTTCCGGTGTTCCCGGATCGTCATCTGCTTTGTATGAGGATCCTGAGGAGCGTACCGTTCCAAATTGACCGGAACCGGTTAATACTGCAAGTACACCCTCTTCTTTGAAGAAGTCGCGGGTTAAATTCCCTAGCTGCCTTCTTTTTCTCCAGAGTGCAAGATCTGCTTCGGTCCAGTCACCACGTCGTTGTCGTGGTAAAGATGCCATGGCAATTTCTTCCAGTTCTTCATCAGTATATCTTTTTGCCAGCGGATCGAAAGAAACTTTATATTCACTGATGTCATCTGTGGTAACGATCTTTCCTGCCAGTTTTCCTTTGTATTGTTCAAGGTCACTTTCTTCATTAATCCTGATAAGTACAACTTCAGCTTTTTGCAGTCCGTCTGTTCCGGAGGTCCATGCTTTCGGTGTTCCTATAAATGGTTGATAGTAAGGACTTGCCAGAGCAACGTATGATTTACGATTGTTCCATCCTTTCCCAAATTCGCCGAAAGACTCAATCCTGACATTCTCCAGTCCGAATTCCTTCATCTCTTCAACTATCCACTCACGTGCTCTTTGGATATCTTCAGAACCGGTAAGCCTGGCGCCGGAATAATCGGTAAGATAGAATGAAATATTTTCTATCTGTGAGTTTTTTAATCCTTCCTGCTTGATCTTATAGATCATTTCCAGATCAACCTTCTCCTGGGCATGGATTAACAGAGGCAGTAACAACAAAAGTAAAAGGTTTTGTGCAAATCGTTTCATAGTTATACTTTTTTATGGTTTTTGATTTTCTGTTTATTTTTTGTCTTTTCCCGATATCAATTAATCATCCAGACCTTCTTCATAACCCTTTTTATACTCTTCTTTTGCATTTTTAAACGTATTCTTAATTGATCCCCAGAAATTTCCGGCTTCTTCTCCAATAACTTCCCATGTATTTCCTTTGGATTCTTTGACCCTTTTAATTTTTTCCCGGATCATATCCCGTTTATTATGAATATCCTTTATTTTCTCTTTATAATTCTGTCTTGTTTCCGAGTCAGTATTTTTCATGCTGACATCCAATGCTTCCAGGTAAGTATTCAGTCTTTCAAACTGTGCTTCGAGTGTTCTGATATATTGGATTTTCTTGTTAATCATTCCTTTAACTTTAAAATCCCGAGTAACTTAGAAAGTGTAATGGAGTTAAGCTCACAGCAAGTAATTGATAAGGTTATGTCTTTTTTTCAGGATCTTCTTCAGAAAACTTTTTAAATGTATCATTTATGGCGTTGATCAAATTTGTAAGACTATCTTCAATGCTTTTCTTTACAGAACCAAGAGCTTCTTCATTTGCCTCACGAAAATCCCTGGCTTTTTGCTGAATTGATTCTTTTTTTGCACGCAATTCATCAGCTTTTTCTGTGTATTTTGCTTTTACATCCGCTTTTGCATTTTCAGCTTTCTTTTCCAGTTTACGGATTTCGGCATCCCATTTTTTTAACCTGGCTGCCAGTTTGTCAATATATTCTTCCCTGTTTCCCATAATACATATTTTTGATTGTTAATTATCAGGATATATTTTTCCTCTATAAAAATACGCAGGAATCCCCTTGACACCGGGAACAGC
>JAUWPX010000007.1 GCA_030611395.1 Bacteroidota bacterium
ACAAATTACATATTTTTAATTATTTCACTTCCAAATTCTGAACACTTAAGTTTTGTAGCACCTTCCATTAGTCTTTCAAGATCGTAAGTTACTCTTTTGCTGACAATTGATTTCTCCAAACCTTTAATTATCAGGTCGGCAGGCTCATTCCATCCCATATATTGAAACATTAATACACCTGAAACTATCACTGAACCGGGGTTAACCTTATCCTGTCCGGTATATTTTGGAGCTGTACCATGTGTTGCTTCAAAAATTGCATGACCTGTTTGATAATTAATATTAGCACCGGGGGCAATACCTATTCCACCTACACTTGCAGCAAGAGCATCTGATATATAATCACCATTCAGGTTCATAGTAGCAATAACCGAATATTCGGCTGGTCTTGTAAGTATCTGTTGCAAAAATGCATCAGCGATAACATCTTTAATCAACACTTTTCCTTCATCATTAGCTTTCGATTGAGCCTGGTTTGCAGCATCAACACCATCTTTCTCTTTAATCCTGTCATATTCCTGCCATGTAAAAACATGATCAGAAAATTCGCGTTCTGCAAGATCGTATCCCCATTGTTTGAATTGTCCTTCAGTATACTTCATAATATTTCCTTTATGAACAAAAGTAACCGATGGAAGTTTATGATCAATGGTATACCTGATAGCATCCCGAACAAGACGTTCTGTTCCTTCACGGGAAACCGGCTTAATACCGATTGAAGAAGTTTCCGGGAAACGAATTTTTGTAACACCTAACTCAGTTTGCATAAAATCAATAATCTTTTTTGCTTCAGGGGTACCTGTCATCCACTCAATCCCCGCATATATGTCCTCAGAGTTTTCCCTGAATATAACCATGTTTGTCAGCTCAGGCCTTTTAACCGGAGAGGAAATTCCTTTGAAATACCTAACAGGCCGTAAACAAACATAAAGATCCAGCTTTTGCCTTAAAGCTACATTTAATGATCGAATCCCTCCTCCTACCGGTGTAGTAAGCGGACCCTTAATGGCCACAAGATATTCTTTAATAGTATCAAGGGTTTGTTGGGGCAACCATTCCCCATTCATATTATAAGATTTTTCACCTGCAAAAACCTCCTTCCAGGCAATCTTTCGTTTTCCATTATATGCTTTTTCAACTGCAGCATCAAAAACACGGACAGCCGCGGCCCATATATCAGGCCCGATACCATCCCCCTCGATAAATGGTATTATTGGGTTATCAGGCACTTTAAGTCCATCATGTACTTTGGTTATTTTCTCAGGTTTCATTTTCAATTAGTTTATGTTTGTAAAAATAAAATGTTCGTTTCTTATTCATTAATGTGTTAAAGATTCTAAAAATAACATAATTAGTTTGTTTTCAATTATTTCTTCTTTAACAAATGGAAATATTTCAACTTAGTGCATCCCTGCTCCTGAAGGGAGAATGTCTGAAAATCAACCTGTTCCAATTGGTGTTAGCGTTTATCAGATTGATTTCTGTTTTTGAACATAAAAGCATCTTGTGTAACCACGTTGGCAGAAAGTTATTCAAAGTCGAGATTTAGTCTTTGTTTTAACTTATTAATATTAGGATTTTTTTCAGAGAGGTATTTATATTTATCTTCATCCGTATAAAGAGCTTTTTCTTTGTTTGTTTCAGGAACAAAAGTGACTATCTTAAGATTATCATTTTTCAATTCCTGCCTGAGGAAATTAGCAAGATCTGCTTTGATCATAAGGTTGAAGTCATCTTCCTGAACTTTATTGCTCATTTCAATCTCTATCACAAAATCATCCTTAATTACCGGATTACTCGCTTTAAGAGTTGTAGCCATACGTGGTTTTTCTTTACGCATCATTTCTGCAAAACGGAGCCAGTTCTCCATTAATTCTTCAATGGAAAAGACTTCAATTTGTTTTTCCTGTTTCTTTTTGTTAGCTAAACTCTGACTTTGGTCTGTTTCTTGTTGTTTAGTGGCAGAAGATAATTTGCCGTTAATTATACCATTAATTGATGGTGTCGTTGGTTTGTATTTTGTTTTGCCATTATTAACGATTGCCAGTGATTTAGATAGTGGTTCTTCTTTTTCATATTTCTTCTCTATCTTTTTTTTTTCACCGGTTTCATTTGCCGGTTTTGTAAGCATGCATAGTTTTACCAGTGTAAGTTCTACATGAAGTCGTTGGTTCTTACTGCTTTTAAAATTAATGTCTGCTAAACTACAAATATCCAATGCTTTATACAGGAATTCGATAGAGCAATTCCCTGTTTGCTCAAAATACCGATCCCTTACTGAAGCCCCAATCTCAAGCAAAGGCAGAGTAACCTTATCTTTGCATACCAGAAGATCTCTGAAATGATTGCTTAACCCATTAACAAAATTGTGCCCATCAAATCCTTTACTCAGTATTTCGTTGTAAATCATGAGACTTGAGGAAATGTCATGCTGAATAAAATTTTTTGTTAATCTGAAATAGTAGTCATAATCAAGAACATTTAGATTTTCAAGTACTGTTTTATACAGTATCTCTTTACCTGCAAAACTAACCATCTGGTCAAAAATTGACAGAGCATCCCTCATGGCACCATCAGCTTTTTGGGCTATGATGTTTAGTGATTCGATCTCGATATTTACATTTTCCTGTTTTGCAACGTATGCCAGATGTGCAACAATATCTTCACTTTTTATCCGGTTAAAGTCAAATATCTGGCACCGGGAAAGAATTGTGGGAAGAATTTTATGTTTTTCTGTTGTAGCTAAGATAAAAATAGCATGTGCCGGAGGTTCTTCAAGAGTCTTTAGAAAAGCATTAAACGCTGATGCAGACAACATATGAACCTCATCAATTATATATGTGGAATACTTTCCTACCTGTGGAGGAACCCTGACCTGATCTATCAAGCTGCGTATATCATCTACTGAGTTGTTTGATGCGGCATCAAGCTCATGTATATTATATGAACGTGATTCATTAAAAGATTTGCATGACTCACATTCATTACAAGCTTCTATATTATTGCCTGGATTTTGACAGTTGATGGTTTTTGCAAATATTCTGGCACAGGTTGTTTTTCCAATCCCCCGTGGTCCGCAAAACAAATATGCATGCGCAATTTGATTTTTACTTACCGCATTTTTTAAAGTATTGGTAATTGAAGTCTGCCCAATAACCGAATCAAAATTTTGCGGTCTGTATTTACGAGCTGAAACAATAAAATTCTCCATATAAATATGATATATTTAGCTGATAATTAACTACATGGGTCAAGTTACATAAAATACCCTACTGTATTTACAAAGATAAAAGAGTTTGAATAAACTCCAGATGAATTTGCTGTTTATTTTAAAATAGAACACAAATGATAAGCACCCCCCGTACTGTCATGCTTACCGGGCCAACTTAAAAATGTAAGTATAATGAGATTAGTTATCTATAGTTATTAGAACCTAAGGCAATGAATCACTAATATACCTGTATAATTGTTTTGCTTTCAATAAAAAATGTATTATTTTTGCGAGCCTTAAAAACAGTTTTTTTATAACCAAATAAATTATTTTATGTTAAACCAGTACGAAACCGTTTTCATTGCAACTCCCGTTTTGTCTGAGACCCAGATGAAGGAAGCGGTTATTAAAACCAAGCGGATCATCACCGGTGGTGGTGGTGAGATCGTGCATGAAGAAAATTGGGGGCTTAGAAAGCTCGCTTATCCTATTCAGAAAAAGTCAACCGGATTTTATTACCTTTTAGAATTTCGTTCTGAAGGTGAACTAATTGATAAACTGGAAACTGAATACCGTCGTGATGAAAAAATCCTCCGGTTCCTGACATTCAGGATGGACAAGTATTCAATTGCATACAGTGAGAAAAAGAGGAAACAAAAAGAAACCGAAAAAAAAGAGGAGGAATTAAATAATGGCTAACGAATCAGAAATAAGATATCTAACTCCTCCTACGGTTGAAGTTAAAAAAGAAAAATACTGTCGATTTCTTAAAAACAGGATCAAATATATTGATTACAAAGATCCTGAATTTTTGAAAAAGTTCCTTAATGAGCAGGGGAAAATTTTGCCCAGAAGATTAACCGGAACTTCACTTAAGTATCAAAGAAAAGTGGCACAGGCTGTTAAAAGAGCACGCCATCTGGCACTATTGCCATATGTTACAGATATGCTAAAATAGAGGAGGGATATCAATGGAAATTATATTATTAGAAGATCAGCCGAATTTGGGCCATAAGGATGAAATTGTTATTGTAAAAGATGGCTATGCAAGGAATTTTTTAATTCCAAAAGGTTACGCGATATTGGCTACCAAGTCAGCACGTAAGGTGCATGATGAAAATCAAAGACAGAGAGCACATAAGGAAGAAAAAATCAGGAATGAAGCAGAAGCTATGGCTGCAAAGATGGAAAGCACAATACTTTCCATAGGTGCCAAAACAAGTTCAAAGGGCAAAATATTTGGATCGGTTAATACTATTCAAATAGCTGAAGCTCTTGCCGCTAAAGGATTTGAGATTGATCGAAAAAATATATCACTAAAAGAAGAGGTTATCAAAGAAATTGGAAAATATTCTGCAACTATTCGTTTACATAAGGATGTTTCCATAGAAATTGATTTTGAGATTATTGGTGAATAACTCAATTCAGTCGACAGTCTGCAGTCCACAGTCAGCAAAATACAGACTAAGCTTAGAAATCAGGTATAGTAGAATTTAAGTATTCAATCATTTAAGCATTATGTGTTTCTTTTTGCGAAGATCCCTTATTAATAATACAGTCTAAATTATTAATCAGCAATATTCATGAAATCATCAATTTTCACCTTTTTAGCTAACATTGAAATTTGATCATATGTTAGATTCCCGACAATACTTAATCCCAGGAACGATTCTGCTTCTTTAATAAGCATCATAATTTCATCAATATTGCCTGTTTCATTTTCATGTATCTTGAACCGTACCGAATGATCAATATTATTAATCATAAACAAATCTTCGAAATTTTCTTCCGAGAGTTTCTGATTAAAGTCTTCAAGAATCACATCCCGTTTTTCAGATCCTGTACTTTTATCACAAATAATAACTTTTATCATTTCCATTTCAGCCAGTAATTCCATCAAACCGGTCTCGCCTGATTTATCCAGCAGAAGATTAACAAGTCCCGGTGGTATACGAAAAATATAAATTCCTTCCTGTCCTTCATATTTCTCAAAAATATCCCTCGCGGCTCTCCCCTGTTTGTTCTGACATGAAGAATTTAAAATTAGCAGAACTGCTGTTATTACTAAAAAGATGAGTCCAAACTCTTTTTTTATCCTGTTTATTTTACAATCCATTTTTCTATTCTTTATCATACTAATTACAGCTCTTCTATAAAGTATGTAAAACCTATTGTTCTTTTTCATCAATTTCTTCCAGTTTCTCAAGTCCTTCTATATTCATGGATTTTGAGAGTTTGGAAATACTTTTCAGGTCAATAATCCCTCTTATTGAAATCAGTGCATTATTTCCTTTTCCACCGATAACCAGCAACAATTCAACAATTATATCTTCTTTTTCTTTAACGAGAAATTTTATATCCTGATCTTTTTCTTTTACAACCATTAACTCTTCGTATTCATCTAAGGAGAGTTCATTCATTATCTCTTTATAAAAATTGATACCAGGATCAAGCAACGATTCATCATCAGTTGTCAGAATTTTAATGCTTTCGATATTTTTAATCATCTTATTAATATCATCATCGCCGGCTTCCATATCAGAAAACATACTAAACATTTTACTGGAAATTAATACAGTTGTAAATCCATCTTTTCCGCCATATTTTTCAAAAAGCTTATCTACCGGATTTCTCTGCGAAAATGCGCTTAATGATATCATAATCAAGATAAACGCATTAATAATAACTCTGTTTGTTTTCATTTTTTTCAATTTAATATTATTTGTTTCTTATTCGATTTGATAAATAATTCTTGATAAATTCTCCAAATTTCTTATACCTGTTCCGAAAAGGGAAAATGTATAGATACTTTTGGTGCTATATTCAATTTTGGAAATATTACTTAATGGCTTTGTTGCTTCATCCAATTTCCCAATAGCATAGAGATCTTTTGTTCCCTCGTTAAGTTTCGCAGATACAAAAAGAAGTGTTTCTTTTGTTTGCATATAGGCAATTTCCGGATTATCATAAGTATCCTTCATTGAAGTATCGAAAATAAAAGCAAAATATGCAACTATTAGTAATGCTACTACCGCAGCAGCACTGCTCAACATATATAGTATCTTCTTGCGATTTGTAAATCGTATAGTATTTAAAATTTTATTTTCAAATTCCTTGTCAGGCATTTCATCCTTGCCTCCTGCATTATAATAAGTAAACATTTCCTGTTCGGCCCACAAATGACGTGGAACATCATTTGCAGTAAAGAAGTCCTTTAACTCCTTTTCCTCTTCAATTGTAGATTCCCCGCTATAAAATCTTTGCAACAGAAGTTCTATTCTCTTTATATCCATTATTGTAAAGTTTATTAAGTTCTTCTCTTACTTTAGTCCTTGCCCGTGATACAGACACGCGCAGTGTATTAACATTCTCTTTCATTATTTCACTTATTTCATGATAACTATGCCCTTCAATATCCCTAAGGTGTATCACCATCCTCTGTTGTTCCGGTAGATTATTAATAATATCTTTTACATGGGATACTGCATCTTTCAGATCAAGCTTCCTGTCTGCTGTATCATCAACCATTACCGGGTCGTTATAATAATAATTATCTTCAACTAAAACAGTATGTGTTGTCCTGATCTTATCCAGGCAATAGTTTCTTGTAACAGTCATTGCAAAAGCTTCCAGACTCCTGTATTCTCCTAGTTTATTTCTTAATTTCCATAGTTTTAGAAACACTTCCTGAATTGCATCCTCCGCTTCCTCCCTGCGTTTCAATATTCTGAATGCAAAAGCGAACAGTTTGTTACTGAGTGGCAAAATCGTATTTTTAAACTCTTCGCTATTCATAATTCAGGAAAATCGAAATTTACTAAAAAAAATCTACTTCTCTTTTTCTTCGAGCTTCTCTAAGTGTTCCATTCCTGTACCCTCCATTGAAGAAGCAAGTTTGGAAATATGTTTCAAATCGATATTCCCTGTAATGCTTATGAGGGCATTATTATCTTTCCCTCCTACAACAAGAAGAAGTTCAGTAATTATTCCATTCTTTTCTTTTACCATAAACTTAACATCCTGGTCCTTCTCTTTAACAACAAGTAATTCCTCATATTCATCAATAGGTAATTCATCCATAATTTCTTCATAGAAATTAAGGTTGTTCTCATTGATGAATTCACTATCTGAGGCAAGGATTTTGATAGTTTCAAGCTTATTAATCAGTTCATCAACATCAGGATCATCCAGGTCCATTTCTCTAACCATTTTAAAAAGATTCTTAGAAATATACACCGTCGTAAACCCATCTTTTTCCGCATATTTTTCAAATAGTTTAGTTACACTCGGATGCTGTGAAAAACCCAACAGCGGAAAAACAAAAACCAAATGAATTAAACTTAACTTTTTCATAATTCATTCATTTAAATTAATAATCTTTATATCATCTCTGTTAAATAGACGAACCGGGAGGAAATTCATTACATACATAGTAAGAATTCAGTTGACAGTTGGCAAAGAGGCAGTTGGCAAAAAAGCTGGTAGAATTAATGCTTTAGCCAATTAACCCCTGTGAAATATTGCTTCGCAATTTCACGGGGCAGGCAAATTAACATACAATTTGAATTAATAAGCAGGAGTTGCCGGTTGCCCGGAAAAAGTTACCGGTTAAAGTAAGGTTTTATTTTTTCAATAAAAACAACCGGTGGGCGGGTAGGTTTTCGGGTATTATTGTTCATAAAAATCAGTGTTGTATTTCCGGTAACTACAAGCTTTCCGATTTCATTAATAATTTCATAATTAAATAGTATTCTTACTGCAGGCATTACCGGAATAGTGGTTCTTATTGTTAAAAGATCATCGTAAACGGCCGGATGATGATATTTTATCTGCAATTCAGTGACCGGAAGTATAATTCCGTTATTTTCGATTGACCGGTACGTTAGATTAAATTCCCGCATCAGGGCAGTACGTCCCACTTCAAAATAAAGCGGATAATTGCCGTAATAAACAACCCCCATCTTATCTGTTTCACCATATCTGACTCTCACTTGTGTTTCTGCTGAATACATAAAATACAGGTTTAACAAACAGGTTATTCAAAAGGAGAATTGGGTTCTTTAGCCAGGTGCTTATAAAAAAGTTTGTCAAGGTACGATGGATACCATTTTTTCATAATTGCTGATCCCTTTCCTACAAAAGTGAGGAGTACCTTTTTTTTCTTTTTTTGTATCCCTTTTAAAATAGCTTTTGCAACTTCGTCAGGCATCATCATTTTGCCTTCCTTTCGTGGAGACTCACCCTGAAGTGATCCGTTGGCAATAAGAGCAGACCTTCTGACATTCGATGCCGTGAATCCCGGGATTACCAGCATAACATTAAGGTCTGTTTTTAGGTTTTCAATTCGAAGGGAACTCATAAATCCATGCATTGCATGTTTTGATGCTGAGTAACCTATTCGTCCCGGCATACCATGAAATCCTGCAACAGAGGATACTCCTATAACAAATCCTTTATTCTTCATAAGATAAGGAAGAGCATACTTAGTGCAATAAACAGTGCCAAAAAAATTCACCTCCATTAATGTACGAATCACTTTAAGGTCAACATCTTTGAACAAAGCCCTCATAGAAATCCCTGCGTTATTAATAAGGATATCAATAGTTTTGAAATGGTTAACAGTTTCTTCAATCAGGTTCCTGCAATCCTGTTCTGAACTCACATCTGTTTTTACAGCAATAACATCTGCTCCTTTTTCTTCGAGTTCATTAACAATTTTATCAAGTTTTTCTTTATTTCTTGCAGCAAGGACAATTTTTGCTCCCTTTTCTGCCAGGAGTTGTGCAGTAGCCAAACCAATTCCCGAAGAAGATCCCGTGACAATAACAACTTTGTTTATAAAATAATCCTTCATTTCTTTGTTATTAACTGACAATACAAAGCTAAAAATATTCAGGAAAATAAGTAATAAAAAAACTATATAAACCTTTTGCAAATAAGAATAATGATATTACTTTTGCGCACAATCTGATGATTCAGTAGCTCAGTTGGTAGAGCACATCCCTTTTAAGGATGGGGTCCTGGGTTCGAGACCCAGCTGGATCACACATAAAGCCCCTGTTTATTTGGGGTTTTTTGCTATTAACTCAAATCGCTAAAAAATGGATGCCGAAGTTACAGTCATTGGTGCCGGTGTAATTGGACTGGCTGTATCTGCAGCTTTGTCCGGTTGCAAAGGACCAGTGTTTGTTATTGAGCGTAACCATACATTCGGGCAGGAAACCAGCAGCAGGAACAGTGAAGTGGTACATTCTGGTATTTATTACCTACCAGGATCACTTAAAGGGACGTTGTGTCTGGAAGGAAAAGAGAAGATATATGCCTATTGTAACAAAAATGATATCCCATACCGGAAGTGTGGAAAACTAATTGTAGCTACAAAAACAGGGGAAGAACAAAAACTATTTGAAATTCTAAAAAGGTCACAGAGCAATGGAGTCACAGATGGAAGGATAATTGAACAGGATGAAGTAGCAGAAATTGAACCAAATATAAAAACAACCAGGGCATTATATTTTCCCACATCAGGAATCGTTGATTCTCATCGTCTGATGAAACAGCTTGAAGCAGATTCGGTTATTGGCGGTTCGCAAATGGTTTACGGAGCTGAGATTGTTGGTATAAAAAAAGATAAAGATGGTTACCACGTTGATATGATTGATGCTGATAAACAAAAATTTGATTTCTCAACAAAAAAAATCGTGAATGCTGCTGGACTTAATGCCGGTAAAATTTCAGGATACCCTGGTATTAATGATCCGGATTACAGGGTATATTACTGGAAGGGTGAATATTTTGGAGTGGGAAATGGTAAGAACAAATATGTAAATAGTTTGGTATATCCTGTTCCTGAGCAAAATACAGTTGGTTTGGGAATTCATACCACGGTTGATCTGGGTGGCGGATTAAAACTCGGACCTAATGCAATTTGGCTCCCTGATGATAAGCCTGATCTAAAAGTTGATCCTGCGCATTCAGTTATATTTTATAATACAGTAAAACATTTTCTTCCTTTTCTCGAGTTAGATGATCTGACACCTGATCAGGCCGGAATCCGTACAAAGCTCCAAAAGCCCGGTGATCCTGTAAGGGATTTTATTATAAACGAGGAGAGCAACAGGAACCTTCCGGGATTTGTAAATCTGTTGGGCATTGAATCTCCCGGACTCACTGCATGCCTTGCTATTGCTGACTATGTTAAAGATTTACTGAAATTATAAGGCTCTGCCGTAACTATTCCCTTTACTCCCTCTATTCCCTTTACTCCCTCTATTCCCTTATTCCTTCAAACGTAACTTAAGATTTTCAAGGTCCTTCTTTAATCCTGCTACAGTTGACATAAGGTGGCTTTCAGGGATCATTGGATCAGGAACTTCATTGCTTATATAATTAACAAATTTCCATATTTCTTTCACATCGTTAATATGAACATCATATGGCTCGTAAATGGGGTTTAATGAGTATAACCTCAAAACTTGTCTTTCCTTTACCAAATCCTCAATAACTTTAAATACGATCCCGTCATCCATGGTAAAAACTATGTATGCATGCCCGCTGGCAATATCCTTCCAGTTCTGCACATATTCCCCGGTAACCCATGAGCCATCAGGGATAGGCAACATTGAATCTCCTTTTAAATGAAATGTTCTGTACTTACGTTCGCGCGAGAGAAAGGGTAGCTTAAATGTAGGTAACTCCGAGATAAATTCAGGATCGGCATAACCTGTCCGGTATCCTGCTTTGGCTTTTTCAGGTACAAGCTCAATATTCTCATTGTCTTCAGTATCTACCGTTGTAGCCAGTACCCGTAACTTGCTTCCTTTAATATATACATCATATCCACTCTCTAGTTGCCTTAACTGGCTCTCAGATAGCTCATTGAGATTTATCCTGATAAGAGTGTCAATTGATATATTAAAAAATTTGGAGAAAACCAGCAGGGTAGTAATATTGGGATATGCAACCCCATTTTCATAACCACTAAGAGTTGAACGTTTCATATTCAGGGCATGAGAAACGTCATCCTGCGTACGTCCACGCCGTTTTCTTAAAAATTTAATATTTGTATTAAAATGCATGGTGATTTTTTTTTGCAATGTAATAAAAAAAGATTATATTATAATCAAAAAAATGATTATATTCTAATCAAAAATAGATTAAAGGATTGACAAATACAAATTTTTGTGAATATTTTTTATATGGGAACAGGAAGCAGAAATATTGTGCATTTTGACCTTGATACTTTTTTTGTATCGGTAGAGAGGTTGAAGAACAGTAAATTACAGGGAAAGCCCGTGGTTATAGGAGGTGCTTCAGATCGTGGTGTGGTTGCCAGTTGCAGCTATGAAGCAAGAGAATTCGGGGTACATTCGGCTATGCCTATGAAGATGGTACGTAACCTGTGTCCTGATGCGCTGGTAATTCGTGGTGATATGGAACTCTACAGTAAGTATTCACATATGGTTACAGACATTATTGCAGAAAAAGCGCCGGTGTACGAAAAAGCTTCAATTGATGAACATTATATTGATATTACGGGAATGGATCGTTTTTTTGGATGTCTGGCGTGGACAAAAGAGCTGCGTAATGATATAATAAATAATACCGGGCTTCCTGTTTCATTCGGATTGTCAGTAAACAAGACTGTTTCTAAGATCGCTGCCGGAGAAGCTAAGCCTAACGGAGAACTTGAAATACCCGGGGAAAAGGTAAAATCATTCATTTTTCCGCTGTCTATCAGGAAGATACCTATGATAGGAAATAAAACATTTCATCTGTTGCGGTCCATGGGAGTATCTACCATAGAAACATTAAGCAGCATACCTGTAGATATGATGGAACGTCTGCTTGGAAAAAACGGGATTGTCATCTGGAAAAAAGCCAATGGTGTTGATATAACACCTGTAATCCGTTACTCCGAACGAAAATCTATAAGTACAGAGCAGACTTTTGAAAAAGATAGTACCGATATTCTCAAGCTGAATCAGATACTGATAGCTATGGTAGAAAAAATCACATATGAACTGAGGAAAAAGCAAAAACTCACATCATGCGTAACAGTGAAGATCAGATACTCGAATTTCGACACACATACTTTGCAGAAAAGAATATCATATACTTCATTCGATCATGTACTGATAGAAATTGCCAGGGAATTATTCGGCAGATTGTACTATCGCAGAATGCTGATACGCCTGATTGGTGTGCGTTTCAGCCACCTGGTAAATGGAGTGCAGCAACTTAATATGTTCGAAGATACACCGGAAATGATAAGTCTCTACCTGGCTATGGATAAACTGCGTAACAGGTTTGGGAAATATGCAATAAGGAGAGCTGTAAATGTACCTTAATGCACATTCATATTATAGTCTGCGCTACGGAACCCTTTCACCGGAGGATCTTGTAAAAGAATCTTCCAAAAGGGGGATAAAGGCAATTGCCCTGACTGATATCAACAATTCCACAGGAATACCTGATTTTGTGAAATTATGCCGGAAGGAAAAAATAAAACCTGTTCCCGGTATTGATTTCCGTTACGGAGATCAACAGCTATATATTGGTCTGGCAGAAAATAATGAAGGTTTCAGAGAACTCAACAGCTTTCTGAGCCGGCATAATCTAACAGGCACTCCCCTGCCCCAATTTGCTCCGGCTTTTAAAAATGTCTGGGTTATTTATCCGTTTGGTTCCCGGTTGCCTGACAATTTAAGAGACAATGAATTTATAGGTATCCCTCCTTATGCTGTACGAAAATTATTATCGTCTAAACTTCCCGGATCAAAGATGGTCATTTTGCAAAACGCAACTTTTACAGATAAAGAAGGTTATGAGGTACATTGTCATCTCCGGGCAATTGACCATAATACACTGCTCAGCAAGCTTAAGCCACACCAGTGCACACATCCTGAAAATAAACTCTTACAAATTGATCAATTAATAAAATCTTTTGATGATCACCCTGATATAATCCGTAATACAGAAAAGATAATATCTGCATGCTCATTTGATTTTGACTACAAATCATGCAAGAATAAAAAAACTTTCACCGGAAATGTGGAGGATGACCGCTTGTTGCTGGAGAAGCTTGCAATGGATGGACTGGACTACCGGTACGGAAAAGAAAATAGCGAAGCTGCAACGCGTATTAAGCATGAACTTAATATTATCTATGAACTGGGCTTTTCTTCATACTTCCTTATTACATGGGATATTATCCGTTATTCAATGAACCGGGGGTTTTATCATGTCGGGCGTGGTAGTGGCGCTAATTCAATTGTGGCTTACTGTCTTAAGATCACCAATGTAGACCCTATCGAATTAAACCTGTATTTCGAGCGGTTTCTTAATCCTAAACGTACCAGTCCTCCCGACTTTGATATCGATTACTCATGGAAAGAGCGTGACGAAGTGCTTGATTATATTTTTAAACGATATGGCAGGGAACATACAGCGTTGCTGGGTACTATATCAACATTTCGTGGTAAATCGATCCTCCGCGAACTTGGAAAAGTTTATGGTCTTCCAAAAGCAGAGATTGATGCACTTATAAATAACCCGTCGGATGAATTGAACCGGAATGATATCACCGGGAAAATTTTTGCTATGGGAATAAAGATTGTTGATTTTCCGAATATGCGAAGTATTCATGCCGGGGGAATTCTTATTTCGGAAGAACCTATTACCTGTTATACAGCCCTTGACCTGCCACCAAAAGGATACCCTACAACCCAGTGGGATATGTATGTTGCGGAAGATATTGGTTTTGAAAAGCTGGATATCCTGAGCCAGCGCGGAATTGGGCATATTAAGGAGAGTGT
>JAUWPX010000247.1 GCA_030611395.1 Bacteroidota bacterium
TTCAGTCATACTACAACGAAATTGATTATCTGAAAGACTGGACTGCGAACAGGGTTATTTGGATTGATGAGAATATTGAATCTTTATTAAGTCTCACTGTTCCGGATGAAAACCGGTCATATGGCTTTAATCTTTGGCAGAACATACCTAACCCGGTAAGTTCCGTTACAACTATTACATATGAATTACCAAGGCAAATGCCGGTTAGAATAGATATCTATAATACACTTGGTGAAAGAATAGCAACTATTATTAACTCTGTTGGAGAACAAGGGTTAAACTATGTTACCTGGAATCCCCGGGGTTTCTCAAACGGAATCTATTTTTACGAAATCAGAGCAGGAAATTTCAGAGATGTTAAGAAACTGTTGCTGCAAAAATAAAATTACTATTTTGGTTCTTCCTTATGGCAGAAAATATTGAAATGAAAGCATGGGCTGGTGATTTTAACCGGCAAAAAACAATTGCGGAAACCCTATGCAAGCATCCCGGAGAGCAGATATGGCAGGAGGATATATTCTTTAATATTTCCAAAGGCAGACTAAAACTTCGTATTTTCGATTCCGGGTCAGGAGAACTTATTTATTATATAAGGGCTGATTCAAGCGGACCGAAGGTGTCTCAATACGAGATATCCGTGACAAATGAACCGGAGAGCCTGAAAAGTATACTGACTCACTCCCTGGGAGTTCGCGGAGTAATTAAAAAACAACGTACTTTATATAAAATTGGTTATACACGCATCCACTTTGACCAGGTTGAAGGCCTTGGAAATTTTATTGAACTTGAAGTTGTGATGCAGGATAATATAAGTAAAAATGAAGCATTACAAACCGTAGAAAACCTGATGAAAAAACTCGAAATCCAGGATAACCAACTGATTAACACCGCGTATATTGACATGATTCCCAAATACCAATAAAAATATTTTCTCAATCCTTTATAATATAATTCAACAATAAAGCAAAATTATTATGTCAGACAGGAAAGATAATAAACAGTTAAACCCGGGACCGGGCACTCAATCGGTCTGGTCAGCAGATTCTGAAATTTCTGCCTATGGATCAACACAGATGCCGGTATTTCACAGTGTAACTTTTAACTACAAGGATTTAGATACATGGAAGGATGTGGCATTGGGTAAAAAAGAGGGCCATATTTACACCCGAAACTCAAATCCTACAGTACATGTATTTGAAGAAAAAGTCCGGATTCTGGAAGGAGCCGAAGCAGCAACCAGTTTTTCAACCGGTATGGCTGCTATAAGCAATACACTGTTTACAATGCTTTCGCCGGGCGATAGAGTTGTTTCTATAAAAGACACATACGGCGGAACAAGTAAGATATTACTCGATCACCTCCCGCATTTTGGAATTGATGTGCAATTATGTGACACTACTGATCATGAACAAATTGAGAAAGAGATAGCTAAAGGATGCCAGGCTGTATACCTTGAAAGCCCTACCAACCCTACACTTAAAGTAATAGATCTGGCCAGGCTGGCAAAGGTGGCAAAAATTGCAGGCGCAACGGTTATTGTCGATAATACATTTGCGTCACCCATAAACCAGAATCCGTTAAAGCTTGGAGCAGACCTGGTAATACACAGTGCAACAAAGTTCCTGGGCGGGCATTCTGATGCTTTGGGAGGTATAGTTTGTGGTGATAAAGAGAAGGTAAAAAAAATCTATCATTTCAAAGAGGTGTTTGGTGCAAGCCTCGATCCTATGTCTGCTTATTTTCTCATTCGCGGAATTAAGACACTGGAATTAAGAATTAGCCGTCAGAACAGTAATGCCATGCAACTTGCAAGTTTTCTGCAGGATCATCCAAAGATCGAACAGGTTTTTTATCCCGGATTAGAAACCGACCCGGGTCATGAAATTGCAAAACAACAAATGTCGGGATACGGTGGTGTTTTTAGTTTTTCATTGAAAGGTGACTACAACAATATAAAACTACTCCTGGAAAACCTGAAATATGCACATCTGGCAGCTAGTCTCGGATCAGTAGGCACCTTAATTGGTACACCTAAAACTACAAGTCATGTTGAAATGTCATTTGAAGAGATGAAAAAACTGGGTATTCCTGAAAGCCTTATCCGCTGTGCAGTTGGTATTGAAAATATTGAAGATCTGATAAATGATTTTAAATCATCATTAGAAAAAGTCATTCTTTAAAATAGAACTATGAAAATCGCACTTATTCAACAAAAATGCACTAACAACAAGGAACTAAACCGGCAAAAAGGTCTGGATGCAGTAAGAAAGGCAGCAGACCAGGGTGCAAATGTTTTATGCTTCGCTGAACTGGGCTTTGACCCGTTTTATCCGCAGGTAATTGCCACTGAGGACAAACTGAAACTGGCAGAACCGATCCCCGGACCAACCACTGAAATGTTTTCCGGGTTAGCAAAAGATCTGGACATTGTAATCATTCTCAACCTGTTTGAACGTGATGGTAACCATACCTATGATACATCACCGGTTATCAATTCGAATGGTTCTCTGCTTGGTACTACCAGGATGGTACATATTACAGACTATGATTGCTTTCATGAGCAGGGCTATTACCATCCCGGTGATCACGGAGCACCTGTTTACCAAACAAAATATGGCAAGATCGGAGTGGCTATCTGTTACGACAGGCACTACCCCGAATACATGAGAGCTCTTGCCCTTAGCGGGGCTGAAATAGTATTTGTGCCACAGGCAGGTGCAGTTGGTGAATGGCCCCGTGGACTATACGAAGCTGAATTGCAGGTTGCTGCTTTCCAGAACGGGTTTTTTACCGCATTGTGTAACAGGGTCGGTGAAGAATCAAAACTAACATTCTCTGGTGGATCATTTATTTGTAATCCGGATGGGAAAGTAATCGCCAGGGCTGATGAAGGAAAAGACCAAATCCTGTTGTCGGATATTGACCTTGACAAGGTAAAAGAATCTTTTGCAAAACAACTCTTTATTCCAGACAGACGACCTGAACTATATGCAGACTGGCTGGTAAAAAAAACTTGAATCTATGAAGTTTAGCGAAAAAACTACAATTGGCAATACAGATCTTAAAGTTGGAATGCTTGGTATTGCCTCAAGCTATCGTGCTCCTGCTAAAGCCTATGAGGAGGCATTTGAGAAGGGGTGTAATTATTTCACTTTGGGCAGCTTCATACGAGGTAGTTCATCGGAAATGAAAAAAGCAATTGTAAACATTCTGAAAAATAACTCAAGGGAAAGTCTTGTTATCTCAATGCTCAGCTATGCGCATAACGCCCGGTTAACGGAATATTACCTGAAGAAAAGGCTTAAGGAATTGCATATTGATTATGCAGATGTTCTATTGCTTGGTCACTTCTCAAAACGG
>JAUWPX010000330.1 GCA_030611395.1 Bacteroidota bacterium
ATTAAAAACATAAAAGAAAAACTATACAGTATGGGAGCCATTTACAGTTCTTTGACCGGTAGTGGTTCAGTAGTGTACGGTTTATTCGACAAAGAAACAGAAACAAATGGGCATTTTGGACATTACATGGTATGGCAGGAAGAGCTATTCCAATTCCATCATTAGCACCCCCTTAGCTACTTTCTCACCCCCTTTCACTTTTATGATTTTAATAATCCCGGGACGTGGTGACTTAATCCGGTTTTGCATTTTCATTGCTTCCAGGATCATTATATTATCACCTCTTTTAACTTTCTGGCCTTCTTTCACAAAAACTTTCACAATTGTCCCCGGAATAACAGAAATAATTTTTTTTGCATCCGGAATCGTATATTTCTTCCTGTTTTCAAACTTAGAAGTCAGATTGGTTTTATAATGGGTCCCATCAATATTTAAAGTCTTGAACCTAGGGCTAGATTCTTTTTCTTTTTTTTTCCACTTTTTCATTTTACATTCAAAATTATAAATTTCACATTCTTTAAAAGTGTTATCCGCCTTCATTAAAATTACGGAGGACAAAGCGTGTTTCAGGTTACGAGTTCAAGAAAAAATGTGAGGCAGAGATTATATTAAAACGGTGGAATACCATGTTTCTTTTTTGGTCCGGCACTGGATTTATTCTGAGAAACCTCAATAGCATGTAGCAAAATCTTCCTTGTCTCCTGTGGTTCGATCACAGAATCGATATACCCTTTTGATGCAGCCACATAGGGATTAGCAAATTTATCCTTGTACTCCTTCACTTTTTGTTTTCTAATCTTTTCCGGGTCATCAGATCCCATTATTTCACGTCTGAAAATTATATTTGCTGCACCTTCTGGTCCCATAACAGCAATCTCAGCACCCGGCCATGCAAAAACAAAATCGGCACGTAAATGCCTGGAGTTCATGGCAATATATCCACCCCCATAAGCCTTACGCAGGATCACAGAAATTTTCGGGACAGTTGCTTCACTGTAAGCATAAAGTATTTTCGCACCATGTCTGATAACACCGGCATGCTCCTGGTCTACTCCTGGCAGGTAACCAGGCAGATCGACCAGGGTAATAATAGGAATATTAAACGCATCGCAGTACCTTATAAATCTACCTGCTTTATCAGAAGAATCAATATCAAGAACACCGGCCAGCACAATTGGCTGGTTTGCAACAAAACCAATGGTTTGTCCTTCCATACGGCCAAATCCAATAACAATATTACCTGCCCATCGTTCATGTACCTCGAAAAAATCCGAATCATCAGAAATCGCTTTTATCACATCACGAACATCATATGGTTGTTTTGGATTATCAGGAACAATATTTTCAATTTTATATTCCTTTTTCGGATCTTTTGGTTTAAAGGTTTTTGCTTTTCTGGAATTATTCCATGGTATAAAGGTGATAAGTTTTTTAATTTGTTCAAAGCATTGGGCTTCACTTTCAGCATAAAAATGAGCATTCCCTGTAATCTCACTATGCACTTTTGCCCCTCCAAGATCCTCCATGGAAATTTCTTCGCCCAGTACAGTTTTGATTACTTCAGGACCGGTAATAAACATTTTCGATATCTTATCAACAACAAAAACGAAATCGGTTAATGCAGGTGAATAGACAGCTCCACCGGCACAAGGGCCCAGAATAACAGATATTTGAGGAATTACTCCCGAAGCAAGAGTATTCCTGAAGAAAATCTCACCGTAACCGGCAAGTGAATTAACACCTTCCTGTATCCTGGCTCCACCAGAATCATTAATACCGATCAATGGCATTCTCATTTTTAAAGCATGATCCATGATCTTTGTAATTTTTCTTGAATGCATCAGCCCAAGTGATCCACCGGCTACAGTAAAATCCTGGGCGAAAATACAAATCGGAGCTCTATAAATAGTACCTGTACCAATAACTACTCCGTCACCATGAAGCACCTTTTTTTCCATATCAAAATCCCTTGCCTCATGTTCAACAAAAAGATCATATTCGTTAAAAGAATCATCATCCAGCAGAGATATAATCCTTTCCCTGGCAGTAAGTTTACCCATTGATATCTGTTTCTCAATAGCCTTATCACCTCCACCTTTCAGTACCTTTTCACGCCTTTGTTGTAACTCCTTAATTTTTCTTTTTAAAGCCATCTGTAATAGTTTAAATTGGAATTTAATAATTAAAGTTATAAAGTTAAAAGTAAACGTTGAGCTTTAAATTCAGGGTACAACATTACAAAAACATCGTAATTAAAAAAAATATATTTGACAGGTTTATAAAAAGTTTATTTGTTGATTTGTTGATGAGTTTATTTGTAATTTAATAATACTAAACATCTTATACTTTTCAACTCCTAAACTAATACACTTATAAACTCTTTATTTAATCATTTTAGCATTTTAGCATTCCAAATAATACACTAACTGCCACCGGATATTTAATTCACTATTTAGGAGCATAATAATAGAGTACCATCCCTATCATAGCATAAAGTATATTAGGTATCCATACAGCAATAACAGGATCCAGAGAACCACCAATAGCAAACTGTTGGGAAAACTGCATAAATAATATGTAA
>JAUWPX010000391.1 GCA_030611395.1 Bacteroidota bacterium
CGTTGTTAATAATGTTGAAACTCTTTGTTCTGTAGTTAAAATCATGCTTAATGGGTGTGAGTGGTATAGCTCGCTGGGCACCCCAACATCTACAGGAACTAAAGTTCTCAGTATATCGGGAGATTGCAGATATCCCGGAATTTATGAAGTGGAATGGGGTCTGTCAATTAATGATCACCTTGATATGGTTGGTGCGACAGACGTTCAGGCAGTTCAGGTTGGAGGTCCATCAGGTTCTCTCGTTGGACCCGAAGAATTCGGCAGAATACTTTGCTATAGCGATATAGCTACAGGAGGATCATTAATAATATTTAATAACAAAAGGGATCTGTTAAAAGATGTAGTTCTTAATTTCACAGACTTTTTTATTGAAGAATCATGCGGTTCATGCGTTCCATGCAGATCAATGACACCCCTGTTTAAACAAAAGCTTGAAAAGATCCTGAGTGGTAACGGTGTGGCAAGCGATCTGGAAGATATGCAAAACTGGAGCAAATTAATGAAAATAAACCGTTGCGGATTAGGTCATACTGCAGCCAATCCAATACTGACAAGCCTGAAAAATTTCAGATACCTTTATGAAGAAAAACTGGATAGAGGAAAAGAATATGAAACCGGGTTTAACCTGGAACAAGCTGTAAGTGAGTCGTGTGAAGCAACAACAAGAGTTCCGGATTTTTAATAAATAAACAATCTAAAATAATGGCTGATATAATCAACTTTACCATTGACGGAAAAGAATGCGCGGCTGAAAAGGGTATTTTAATTTTACAAGCTGCTAAAGAAAATGATATTTACATTCCGACTTTATGTAATTACGAAGGTGTAAAACCACAGGGATCGTGCCGGATTTGCACAATCAAGACCAATGGACAATTTGTTACTGCATGTACCACACCGGTAGCGGATGGAATGGAAATTGAAAATAATACAGAGGAAATAAACGATCTGAGAAAATCGATAATTGAATTGCTTTTCGTTGAAGGAAACCATTTCTGTCCTGCCTGTGAAAAGAGTGGTGACTGCGAACTTCAAGCTCTTGCCTATAGGTTTCAAATGATGGTTCCCAGGTTCACTTATCAGTTTCCGAAAAGAGAAATTGATGCCGATAATCCTAAAATATTAATGGATTGTAACAGGTGTATACGTTGTAAGCGCTGCATACGGGCTATTAAAGATGAAAAAGGAAGAAGCATCTTTGCTTTTCACGGAAGAGGACAGAACATAGAAGTACATATTGATCCTGACCTGGGAAGCCGGTTAACCGATGAACTGGCAGAAAAAGCTGTTAATATTTGTCCCGTTGGTGCAATACTTCCACGTGAAAAAGGTTTCAGAACCCCAATTGGACAAAGGAAATTCGATCATAAACCCATCGGAAGCGAATATAAATATTAGGAAACTCAATTTTAAGAAGAATTTGTTATGAGTAAACCAGTAATAGCAACTGCAACATTAGCCGGATGTTTTGGATGTCATATGTCAATACTTGATATTGACGAAAGGATACTGGATTTGATTGAACTGGTAGAGTTTAATAAATCTCCCATTGACGATATCAAGAATTTTACCAAAAAATGTGATATCGGACTGATCGAGGGTGGATGCTGCAACAGTGATAACGTGGAGGTTCTGAAAGATTTCAGAAAAAATTGTGATATTCTTATATCACTTGGCGAATGTGCTATCATGGGAGGGCTACCTGCTTACAGGAATCCTATTCCAATTAAAGAATGTCTTGAGGAGGCATACCTGAACGGACCAAGTGTTAAAGGACATAATGAATCCGGGATTATGCCAAATGATGAAGAAATACCTATGATGCTCGATAAAGTCTATCCATGTCATGAAATAGTGAAAATTGA
>JAUWPX010000099.1 GCA_030611395.1 Bacteroidota bacterium
ACCGGTATCTAACAATGCAATCAAACCGGACCTGGATAATCCAAAATAATATAAAAAAGTGCTGTCCTGCCTGAAACGATAAGTATTATCGGTGTAGTTCATCGGGCTTTCTTCGTTTCCGGGAAGCAGGATTATTCCGGAATTCACCTTCTTTAATAATTCCTGTTGTCTTTGTATATAAGTCTCACTGTTGAACATAGTATTGTAGTTTTAAAAGATAAATTAAAAAAATAAAATTAATAAAACTTCCCCAAACAGCTATACAAAATTTTAATTCATATTTGTACTATCATATCAGTCTAATCAGTAGAAGGGATATTTCAAAAGATATTATACTTTTAACCTTATTCTTGATGGATACTTTTTACGAACTACTGACATGAGAATATTAATACTTTGTACAGGAAACTCCTGCAGAAGTCAGATGGCTGAAGGCTTTTTTAAGTCGTTTGACAAAAGTATTGAAGCCTATTCGGCAGGGACCAATCCTTCATCACAAGTTCACCTAAAAACCTCCTAACCACATACTTCTAACATTAAACCCGCCAATTTTCCGGGAATAAACATGGTCTCATATTAACTGTTTTTCTTTTGGATAATTATCTTTGTTAGCAGAAAATTTTACAGCTCTTGCCGGATTCGCACGTAAGTATGTGAAGTATCTGGATGCTGCAAAAGAGATTGCCCATGAGGTTTTTTTTTACCATAATGTATTATCTTAAATCCAGTAGTATTTTAAAAAAACAGACAAGTATAGTATTTTGTATTAGAAAATTGTTATTTTTAACAAACTTTTAATATATATGAACTATTTGGAATTTGAGAAAGCATTAAAGCCTTATCCGGTTTTTTCCGTAAAGGATATTCAGAAACGGTATCCTGGCTTCGATAGTCGTAGGTTGGTAGAATGGCAACAAAAAGGATACCTTGTGAAAGTAAAAAGAGGGTATTACTGCTTCGGGGAACGAAGCAGGGGAGAACATTTTTTGTATTTTGCAGCAAACAAAATCTATTCTCCTTCCTATATTTCATTTGAAAGTGCATTGGCCTGGTACAATTTAATACCGGAAGGTGTTTTTATTACTACATCCGCCACAACAAAAAATACAGCAAGTTATGCTTCTGCTATCGGAAACTTTGAATACAAACATCTTAAACCGATACTGTTTTTTGGATATAAATTACTGAAGAGAAAAGATTTTACAATTAAAATTGCTGAACCTGAAAAAGTAATCCTTGATTATTTTTACATTAATACCCTCAATAACCTTGAAGAAATTGAAGAAATACGGTTTAATGAAATAGTGGCAAAAGAACTGATCAGTTTTGATAAGCTGCAACAATACCAAAGAGTATTCAACTCAAAAAAATTAGATAAACGAATACGAATATTTATTAAAGTAATCAATGCTTAGTTTAGAAGAATTAAAACCATATTATCCCGAATCTTTACATGATTATGAAAGGTTCATTATCAGGGAGTATTTGCAATACAAAATTCTGGAAATTGTTTTTGAAAGCCCTTATGAAAATAAGTTGGCTTTTCTGGGTGGAACCTGTTTGCGTATTGTGCATAACAATAATCGTTTTTCAGAGGACCTTGATTTTGACAATTTCAACCTCACAATGAATGATTTTAATGGTATCACAAATATTGTAAAGAGAGAGCTTGAAAGATTGGGGTATGAGATTGAAATGCGTAATGTGAATAAGGGAGTGTACCATTGTTATATACGATTTCCTAAAATTCTTTTTAATGAAGGCTTAACACAACATAAAGAAGAGAAAATTCTTATTCGGCTGGATACCGCGGCACATGATTTTAATTATAAACCTGATCAGCCATTATTGAATAAATTTGATGTTTTCACCCAAATAAATTCTACACCCAAAGATATATTACTTGCTCAAAAATTTTATGCGCTAATCAACCGCAAAAGAAACAAAGGGAGGGATTTTTTTGACATTGTTTACCTGTTAAGTCAGGAACAAATCCCCAATTATAATTACCTGTTTGTGAAGTTAGGGATTGATACGCCGGAAATTCTAAGGCAACGAATTATTGACAAATGTACACAATGTAACATGAAAGAAATGGCTCAGGATGTAAGCCCCTTTCTGTTTAATAAAAAGGATAAAAAAAAGGTTCTTCTATTTACAGAGTATATAGAACAAGTTAGGCTTGGCTAAATGCCAAAATTTGAAAACTCAAGGAATCAAACGAAAATAAAAATCAATATTATGAAAACTAAAATCTTTTTATTGAGGTTATTTGTATTTATCATTGTGATGTTCAGTATATCTTCAAGCACGGGTTTTTGTGAGTCAGAGGATCAAAATTCTGCAAGACCTTTCCGCGTGATTGTAATTATTGGCGATCAGTGGCAGGACCCCATGAGTTACATGGTGACCAGTCCTGAGGCACTGGATGAATTTAGCGGTTATTCCAGTAATCCGGATGTTTCCGGTCCAATCGACTTTTATCATCTTATGATTCTGCTCAAATCATGGGCAATACCCTTCGATATTGTACGGCTGGATCAGCAGTTTCTGGATCGCAATATGTTTTTAGGACCGGACGGAAAACCAATGTATGGTACAATTATTTGGGATGTAAATCAGAGTGATAAGCTGTTACATCCTGATTATACCATCATTAAGGAGATGGTAGAAAACTATGGAATCGGACTTATCGCTTTGTCAAACCGCATTTCCCAGACTGAGATTCAATCTGTTTTGGGATTAAAATATAATGGTTCCTAGGAAAGTTCAGAATCAATGGAAGTTGCAGGAAAACATTTTCTGACAGATGGGCTAAATTCAACCCTATTAATAGATGATGGTGTCTCGGGTAATATGCAGCGTCAGCAAGTTGAAACTTTGAAAGGTACAAATACAATTATTGAACAGGGTGGTTATCCACAATCAACTTATAGAGTTTTGGAAGCAGGCACCAGGGTAGTGTGGATAGGACATGATCACAATTTTATGTTCCGTTTCAGGGATATGCGTACTCTTCTCAGAAGGGCTATTACCTGGACAATAGGGTATAACTTTTATAAAACCTAGGATAAGGATATAATTATGATTATGGATGATCCGGGGACAGCACAAAATGCCTGGCTGGAACATTGGCACTATCCGGCTCTTACAGAAACGATAATTGAGCAATATCTTATTAAACCTTTAAAAGAGCACAATGCTATACTTAACCCACATTGAGCACTTTTCTGAAGAATTCAAAAAAAATCGGTTAATAACTATGGTATTTATCAACAATTTCAAAACCTGTTATTTTCAACGTACTGACACATAGCTATTTGATTTTTACTATTTTTTAGGAATTGGATTGTAGACCTACCTGGATACTTGACAATTAAAAAGTTAGGGGCTAATATTGTACTATGTTTATCAAGCCACTACCGAAATATAACAAAAAGACCCAGGAGCATTATACGGTCTATCAACTTTGCGAAAGTTATCGGTTAGATGGTCGGGTTCGCCACCGTATCATCATCGGCCTGGGAAAACTTGAAGACAAACTACAAACTGTAGAACAAATAAAGCGATTAGGAAAGCGTATTGAGGAAAAATTGAAAGGCCAAAACCCGTTGCCATTCAAAAATAAAGATGAAAAAATTGAGTCCCTGGCTGAATATTATTATGCAGAGATTATAAAGAAAAAACGTTACGACATTGGTGAAAGAAGCGATTGGCAAACCATAAAAGTATCTTCGATAAAAAACAAGGACGCCCGTGAAATTGGCCCCGAGTGGTTGTGCAAACAGGCATTCGACCAGCTAACGATAGCTGATTTTTTAAGAGAACAGGGCTGGAGCCAGGAAAAAATATCATTGGCAACCACACATATCATAAGCCGGGCGGTATATCCTGCATCAGAGCTCAAAACCGTTTCCTATATCAAAGAAAATTCTGCTTTATGTGAAATAACGGGATACGAAAAAGGGAAAATAACAAAAGATAAGCTGTATAAAATATCGCATGAGCTATACTCGGCAAAAGACGAACTGGAAAATTATTTATCTCATAAAACCAACGAGTTATTTGATTTAGACGATAAAATCATCCTTTACGATTTAACAAACACCTATTTTGAGGGTAGGATGCAACATAGTAAAATAGCCCGGTTTGGCCGCAGTAAAGAAAAGCGTAAAGATGCAAAATTAATTGTACTGGCAGCAGTAATAAACCGGGAAGGGTTTTTAAAATATTCCAATATTTTTCAGGGAAATATGGCCGACAGCAAAACCCTGGAAACAATAGTAGATGCCATAAGCCAAAGGACTTCCTTTACGAACCGTAAACCGGTGGTGGTAATAGATGCAGGAATAGCCACCGGGGATAATTTAAAGATGCTTAAAGCCAAACAATACGATTACCTTTGTGTGAGTCGTTCAAACCTCAAAGAATATTATGCTGACACTGCCAGTACCCTGGTAGAAATTAAAGACAAAAGAAACAAACCTATTGAATTAATGAAAGTTAAGGTTGGTGACCCGAATGATGCAGACAATTATTTGTGGGTAAAAAGTAAAGCTAAAGCCCTAAAAGAAAATAGCATGAACGGATTGCTGTCACAACGATTTGAAGAAGGGTTACAAAGCATACAGGAAGGGATACAGAAAAAAGGAGGGACAAAAAATCTCAAAAAAGTTTACGAGCGATTGGGGAGGTTAAAACAAAAATATCCTTCGGTGCACAAATATTACGACCTTAGCATAACCGATAACAGTAAAGGAACAGCAACTGCAATAGAATATGAACATAAAAAAGGGGAAGACACTGACAAAAAAGCCGGGGTATATTTTCTGAAAACCACATTAGATGTGGAAGATGAAAAGATTTTTTGGTCGATTTATAATATCATTCGTGAGATAGAATATTGTTTTAGAGTATTAAAAACTGATTTGGATTTGCGCCCTATTTATCATAAAACCGATGATGCTTCAATGGCTCATCTGAACCTTGGCTTGTTGGCTTATTGGTTGGTTTCGACTATCCGGCACCAGTTAAAACAAAAAGGATATAACTCTGAGTGGCGCGAAATAGTACGTGTTATGAATACCCAGAAATGCGTAACCACTACAATGCAAAATATCGATAATGAAACAATATCTATTCGTCAATGCACCGAGCCAATCCCAAAGGTTAAAGAGTTATATCGAATAATGAAATACAAACCCGTTCCATTCTATAGAAAAAAATCTGTAGTACTACCTGCAGAAATTTTTAAAAACAACACATCTTAATATTAGATAGTTATGCACGTGAACCTGCAATGTGGGTTAAAATAATATATAAGATTTGTAGAAGTGCTTGATGTTTCTATATCCTCAATATCAGCAGTTTATTAATCGGACTCAGGTTAATATATCTAGTAGCTATTATTTGCATAAAACAGCATTGTGTTTTAAGCAATAATTGCAGGGAATAGCCTTGTATTTTAAGCATATTGTATTTATAGTCTTATATTTTAAAAAATTCCGAAATAAAAATGTTCTGAACATGGACGTAGTATGATATCCACCAACATCTTATCTCCCTCATAAAAAAATATTCTATTTATAGGCGGAATGCCTGCAGTTGTTTCAGAATATGTTTCTGCCTCAAAACAACTTTTCTGGATATTGGTTTAATGCAAAATATTTGTGGTTTAAGTAGTGAGATGCTTATTTCTGCTGATGAAAATTTTATTAAAGTAAATGAAGGAGCTGTTGCCGAACAGTTTACAGCCCAGGAGTTACTTGCATACCGGGATTTTCACCAGATACCTTCATTATTTTACTGGGCCCGCGAAGAATGAAACAGTAACGCGGAAATCGACTATATCATTCCATGTTGCTTATATGCCAATTATTTCTTTACCATTCTATGCGATAAAAAAGATACCTCAATTTTTAAAAAGTTTTATTTGATAAAAAAACAAGGACATCTCCCAATTTTTAGGATCAGGTGGATGTGGGATGACTTTTTCTACATAATTTATTAGTGTTTGCGTTTCTAGTAATTGAAAGAAACGATATTTTTTTTTGCTTTTTTGAAAAATTCTTATAAATTTGTTTTACCTTTCATTGAATCGTAAACCCCATTAATTAGGGTTTTAAGATAATTAAAAAGTAATGGCAAGAGGTACATATATATCAGAGAACCTAACAC
>JAUWPX010000034.1 GCA_030611395.1 Bacteroidota bacterium
TGGTATATTGATATTATCTATGATTTTCAAAGTTCTTCCATCAATACTGATTATCTCAATAGTAAATATTCCGGGCTTCTCCGGTTTTATTTCAGTATGTAGTATTCCTGATACCGGATCGGGGTAAAGGTTCAGCATTTGCTGTTCATTAAATAATTCATCGGTTATTCCGTATCCTATTGGCACCAGTTGTATAGAGATATTAGTTGTTTGATAGTTTTCCACACTGACACTATCAATTCTTTTATCCTGATACCCGTCTGATGTGATCAATAAATTATATTTCCCTTCGGCAAGCAACCTGATAAATTCTCCTGTAATCGAATCGGAGTACACATGTGAGCTGTCTTTATCATGTTCCTCAATCCATATCTTAGCAGGTAATGGTTGCCCCGTAACAGAATCGGTTACTTCGCCATGTATTCCATACAAAGCCTGGGAGATATAATTCAAGAACGACCGGTAGTTATAATTCCAAAGATTATCCAGGTCATTTACAGGAGTTATGTATGAATTATCAAGTTCAATTGTCACTTCCCTGCCCTGAATAAAATACGTTACCCAATCCTGTCTGCCACCACTGATCATATACCAGTTACCTCCAAATACATATCCACAGGAGGCAGGGTTAGTTAAATAGCCGTCAGGACTGAAAAATTGGGCTGTATCTGCATATTCCTTACTGATAAGCTGAAACCAGTTATCATCTGGATGTGGAGAATGAAAGGATGATCCATCCTCATCAGAAGTTTGCCAGGTATCCCAGGGATAGTTCACAACTTCAGCTCCCGAGTGAAAATTTGCCGAAATTACAAAATGGTGCTTTGTCATAAACTCCATCATTGAAGTTGTTTCCGGCTGGTATTCACGTCCGTCCGGATGCGGACCATCTTGCGGATCCGGATAGTTCCGGTTCAGGTCTACTGGTGCTACTGTGTCTGCATTCCGGCGGGTAGCACCGTAAACGGTATGGTTCCCGCCGGCATATGTACCATCCGGATTTGCCAGTGGATTAATCCATATCTGAAGATTATTAACTAAAAATGCAACCTTATTATTGCTGGAATAATTCTCAAGAAGGTAATCTATCAATCTTAGCATCAGGATATATCCTCCGGTTTCATCACCATGCATTGTTGATGTAAGAAATGTTTCCGGTTCATTTTCGCGCTCGGTGACGTTATCTGATATTTTTACACCTAACAAAAGTCTGTTCTCAACACTATATCCTATTGTATCGATCTTGCAGATATCGGGGTATTTTATAGCAAAATCGTGCATTAATGAATCATATTCTTCATAGGTGGGATAGCTCACCCAATCCTCTACAACTCCTTTATTATTCTCCGGTTTATAGTAATATGCAGCAGGTGGAATCACAACATATTCTTTCCCGAGCGTAAGAAATTTAATAAACTCATCCGCATTGGCATTACATGTAACGACATTACCATTGACATTAACAACAGAGAGTATCTCAGATAATTTGTTAATTAATTGCCGATCATAGCTGATTATTTTCAAATTAACCTCTCCCCTTTCTTCGAGGTATTTTGCAGCTTCTGAAGCCTGATTACCCGGTTGTCCATAAACCGGATGCATAACAAACAATATGATAATAAGCTTAAAAAAATATTTTATTACACTATTCATACACTTCAAGGCCTCAGACATTAAATCTTATAAACAAAATATCACCATCTTCAACGATATAGTTTTTACCTTCAATATGTAATTTTCCCGCTTCACGGCATTTATGTTCAGAACCCAAAAATACAAAATCATCATATTTCATTACTTCAGCTCGTATAAATCCCCTTTCCAGATCGCTATGGATACCACCTGCCGCCTTCCGGGCATTAGCTCATTCCTTAATAGTCCAGGCTCGGATTTCATCAGGACCAATCGTAAAAAAGGTTCTCAGGTTAAGCAGTTTATATGCTATCCTTACGAATTTATTCACACCGGGTTCAGAAAGGCCAATATCGTCAAGAAAATCATTCCTGTCATTTTTTTCCTCCAATTCTGCAATCTCAGCTTCCAGGCCTGCAGCAATAACAAGTATTTCCGCTTCTTCCTCTTTCAGTGCTTCCTTCACCTTATCCACATACCGGTTTCCCGACACTGCCGATTTTTCATCCACATTACACACGTACATAACCGGTTTTGCAGTTAGCAGAAACAAATCTTCAGCATATTTATTTTCTTCATCGCTTAATTTCAATGACCTTGCCGGCTGAAAGTTCTCCAGGTGATTTTTAATTATGCGCAGAACTTCCGCGTTCTTTCCGGCATCTTTATCACCTGATCTTGCCATTTTCTCAATTTTTTCCAGCTTTTTTTCAACAGATTCAAGATCCTTTATCTGAAGTTCGAGTTCTATGGTTTCAAGGTCTCTGACCGGATCAACAGAACCTTCGGTATGAGGAAGATTCTCATCATCGAAACATCTGAGCAGATGGATCAGTGCATCGGCATTACGAATATCATTCAGGAATTTGTTCCCAACACCTTCACCCCTGCCAGAACCCTTTGTAAGACCAGGAATATCTACGATCTCCACTGTTGTTGGAACAATCTTTTCCGTTGGTTGAAACTTTTCAAGCTCCTGAAGTCTGGGGTCCGGCACTTTAATAATTCCAATATTTGACTTCGTTGCACTGAATGCAAAATTTGTTATCTCGCCTTTAACAGGTGAAATACAATTAAATAAGGTTGTTTTTCCTGTATTTGTGATCCCGATTATTCCACAGTTCAATGCCATAGCTACCTCTTCAAATTTTATTCAGCCACAAAATTACATTTAATACTGTTACAAAAAAAAGCATGTTTTAGCTTTCTTCAGCGTCAGTCTCATTTCGCAAGCTGTAAATTTACCGGTTTGTATCAATTATTTATAGTTTTTTATTCAATTTACAAAGTATATCCTATATTTGAGAAAGGATTAATTTCAATATTTATGATTAAAACTACATTATTTGTCCTGGTTTTCTCAACCCTTGTAATATTTCCGTTACAATCACAAACTCAAGTCAACAGGGACCCTTTGACCCGTATACTATTTATTTTTGATTGTTCACAAAGCATGGCCGGTTTGTGGCAAAATGAAAAAAAGATCACAGTTGCACGGGAATTCCTTTATCAAACTATTGATAGCCTTGAGAAAGTTCCCAATGTACAAATGGCATTAAGAGTGTATGGGCATCAAAGTGTGGTTCCTCCTCAGGACTGCAGTGATACAAAGCTTGAAGTTCCTTTCGCGCCCAAAAACGGGAAGAATATTAAACATCTCATGAGGTATCTTATCCCCAAAGGGACTACACCCATTGCATATTCTCTTGAGCAAGCCGGGAATGATTTTCCGAAATGTGATAACTGCAGGAATATAATTATTTTAATTACTGATGGTATTGAAGCGTGTGATGGTGATCCTTGTGAAATTTCAAAACGACTGCAAAAAGAAGGAATATATCTTGAACCCTTTGTAATTGGAATAGGAATTGACCCACAATTTGAGAAATCCCTGAATTGTGTTGGTACCTATTTTAACACCCAAAATGAGACCAACTTCAAGGATGCTCTGGATTTGATAATCTCAAAGACACTTAACAAAACTACAGCTCAGGTAAACCTGCTTGACTCTTTTGGGTATCCCAGTGAAACAAATATAAACATGACCTTTTATGACCTTAATTCAGGAAGGATCATGTATAATTTTATTCATGCCGTTAACCACCGTGGAAATCCTGACACAATGTATCTTGACCCAATGATAAGATACAAAATGGTTGTTCATTCAATACCACCTGTAACACTTGATTCAATACGTTTAAATCAGGGAAAACACAATATAATTGCTATTGATGTTCCGCAGGGAAATCTAATTATTAAACCTCCAAACGGCAATCAATTCAGAAATTTAGATTTTCTTGTCAGGAAAGCCGGTCAAAAATCCACTTTAAACAATCAAAAAGTAAATTATTCTGAAAAATATTTAATTGGAAAGTATGACATTGAAATACCAACTCTCCCACGGCTTATTATTAACGATGTAGTCATTTCTCAGAGTCAAACCACTACTATTCAAATTCCCCGTCCTGGTATTATTACTCTTATTTTTGGTACTGAAGGATATTGCGGCCTGTTTCTGGAGAAGAAAAATAATCTTGAATGGATCTGTAATATAGATACCAAAAATAAAGCAACTAATCTTGTTTTATTACCCGGTAATTATCGTATAATCTTTAAACCCAGAAATGCAAAAAGCGTTTATTATACTATTGATAAATCATTTGAAATTGAGCCGGGCAAATCCGGAACTCTCAGGATATTATGATCAGGAAACGGCTAAGAACCATTATAAATTTATTATAAGGCATTATTATTCAGAAAGATATCAGGACAGTGAAAAACAGCTATAGTGACAAAGAGCTTTTGCAAATATTTAACGCCGGCGAAAATCCTGATTATGCTTTCGGCTTAATTGTTAAAAGGTACCAGGAAAATTTATATTGGCATATTCGTAAGATCGTCATTTCACATGAGGATGCTAATGACGTAATACAGGAAACCTTTATTAAAGCATGGAATAATTTAGGGAATTTCAGGGGCGATTCGAAGCTTTTTACATGGTTATTCAGGATAGCAACAAATGAAGCTCTCAGCCACCTGAAACGTTCGAAAAGAAAAACCTGGATTCCTTTTATCGATTTAGAGAATAAATTAGAAAACACCCTGAAGGGGGATAACTATTTCGATGGTGATGAAACCCAGCTAAAGTTTCAAAAAGCTATATTAAAACTCCCTGAAAAGCAACGGCTTGTTTTTAATATGAAATATTTTGATGAAATGAAGTATGATGAAATTGCTGAGATACTTGATACATCAGTTGGAGCCCTGAAGGCTTCGTATCATCATGCTGTAAAAAAGATCAAAGAATATTTAATTAATGATTAAACCTTCTTAACTTTTTATTGTCAAACAAATGCAGGAAGGATCAATAAATATGAAAAAACAATCTGAACAAGAATTTTCCGGACTAAATAAGGAAAATCCTTTCATGGTTCCGGATAATTATTTCGACAATCTACCGGAAAAGATACAGGCTAACATTCATACACGCGAAAAAGCTGCCGGTATGCCTGTAACCAGTATTATTGACTATTTAAAGCCACACCTGGCACTTGCTGCTGCTATTTTTGGCTTTGCCCTGATAGGATATACCGGATTCAGATACTTTATCAACAGGAATTCAGATTCGCAAATCAGATATCAGGAAATTGCCGAGTATATGGATTTCTACTCGAACGATATTGACAATACTCTAATAATGGAGATGTTTGAAGAACAAGAACAACAGTCTGTTGAAACAGATAATGATTTAAGTGAAGAAATAATTGATTATTTACTTAATGAAAATATTGATATTTATACAATTGTAAATCAATTATAAAACATATATGATATGAAAACCTCAAGGAATTTGCTGTTTTATTGCCTTATTATATTTTTTCTGGGAACACGGACAGTTTCTTCACAAAATTATGAAAAAATTCAGGAACTCCAGGCGCAAAAGGTGGGCTTTTTTACTAAGAAACTACAATTGACAACAAAGGAAGCCCAGGAATTCTGGCCTGTATATAATGATTACCAGGTACGTAAAAACAAAATCATTCAGGACAGAAGAAGTACAACCCGTTATTACATTCAGAACTTCAATAATTTATCTGAGAAAGAAACTAAAGAGATGACCGAAAAGTACATGCATCTTATGAAAGAGGAATCTGATCTGTTATTTACATACCATGAAAAATTCAAAGAGGTTCTTCCCATAAAAAAAGTAATGCAAATTTATATTGCTGAAGAACAATATAAAACTTTTCTTCTACGCCAACTCAGGAACAGGCGTGAAAATCAAGGCAGATAATCCAAATCTCCAACAACTTTTTCCACTTCATGAAGAATTTCACACGACTTAACAAGTTCTTTCATTCTTGTATGATCAGGATATAAAGGTCTGTCAATATCAAGAAAATCAACATATTTCCTAATTATCTCCTTAGCTTTCTTTACTCCTTTACCAAATGTATATTCTCTAAAGTCAAGAGCTTGCGCAGCAGCCATCAACTCGATACCTAATATTCCATACGCGTTATCAAGTATTTGTGCGTTTTTAATTGCGGTGTTCATTCCCATTGAAACAAAATCTTCCTGGTCTGCAGCCGCGGGAATAGATTGTATGGATGCAGGCGATGATAATATTTTTTGTTCTACTATTAGCATATCAGCGGTATACTGACTTAGCATCAATCCGGAATACATTCCGGCTCCTTTTGTAAGGAAAGCCGGCAATCCAACGCTAAGAGCGGGATTATTCAATCTGTTCATTCTTCTTTCAGACATAACACTAACCATTGTAATTGCTATTCCGGCCATATCCATTGGTAAGGATACAGGAGAGCCCTGAAAGTTAGCTCCTGTAAGTTGTTTATCTTCCTCTGGAAAAAACACAGGGTTATCGCCCACACCATTCAACTCAATTTCAACTTGTGAACGAGCATAAGCAAGGGCATCATGAGCAGCACCAATTACCTGTGGAGTTGATCTCATAGAATAGGCATCCTGAATTTTACATTTCATAATTCCTTTAATAAGATCGCCATCCTGAATGATTTTCTGAATTGCTTTGGCACTTCGGACAGCACCTTTGAAACCCCTTACTTCATGCAATTTTGGAGTATATGGTTTCATATTAGCTTTAAGAGCCTCAAGCGACATAGCAGCTGCTATCTCAGCCTGTTTAAGCCAGTTATTAGCATCAAAAATAAACAAAGCACTCATTGCAGTCAATAAATTTGACCCATTAATTGTGGCTAAACCATCTCTTGCTTCCAATCCGGGTATAACAATTCCAGCTTTATCCATAGCTTTCTTCCCCTCCATCAACTCACCCTTATAATATGCTTCTCCTTCACCAAGTAATAACAAGGCAATTTGTGCCATCGGAGCCAGATCACCGGATGCTCCAACCGAGCCCTTTTGACAAACAAAAGGGGTAACACCTTTATTAAGCATTTCAACCAAAGTTTCAGTAATCACAAGCCGGCAACCGGATCTGCCATTAGCATGAACATTTATCCTGCCAAGCATTGCTCCCCTAACATATTCCACAGGGGCAGGATCTCCTATTCCGGCAGCATGATTATATATCAGATATTTCTGAAACTGCTTAATCTGGCTATCATCAAGAACCACTTCAGAAAACTCTCCTATACCGGTATTTACTCCATACATAATCTCATGCGCCTGAATTTTCTTTTCAAGCATAGTCCGGCAAATCTTAATCTTTTCTTTTGCTTCGGGATACAATTCAACTCTCTCATTATTGCGCGCAACTCTAACAACATTTTCTATTGTCAGGTTATTCCCTGTTATAATTATTGACATACTTAAATTTTTAATTCTTCAGTATTATTCCCTCTATTCCATTATTCCAATTCATATTCTACTTCACGCAGAAACTCCACAGTTTTACGAATATCATCATACATTACTCTATCGTTATCAATAAATGAAACCTTTTTGCGATAGTCTCCAACAAATTTCTCCAGGAACTCAGAAGTTTTTAATGGTCTTCTAAAATCAAGAGCCTGGGCAGCATTGAAAAGCTCAATACTTAATATTCTTTCCAGGTTTTCTACAACTTTAAATGCTTTAGTAGCTGCATTAGCACCCATACTAACATGATCTTCCTGTCCATGACATGATTCGATAGAATCAACTGATGCCGGTGTTGAAAGCTGCTTATTTGCACTCACTATTGAGGCAGCTGTATATTGAGGTATCATAAATCCGGAATTCAGGCCGGGATTTGCAACCAGGAATGGAGGAAGATTTCTTTTCCCTGAAAGCAGTTGATAAGTTCTTCTTTCTGAAATACTCCCCAGTTCAGATACTGCAATACAAAGATTATCCAATGCAAGAGCCAATGGTTGACCATGAAAATTACCTGCCGAAATAATCAGATCATCATCGGGAAAGATAGTAGGATTATCAGTTACTGAGTTAATTTCATTATTGAACACATAAGCAACATAGTTAATTGAATCTTTTGAAGCTCCATGAACCTGTGGTATACATCTGAAAGAATACGGATCCTGAACCTCCTTTTCCTTCTGCTTAATCATCTCACTATCCCTAAGAAGGAACCGAATTCTCTGAGCAGTTTTTATCTGTCCTTTATGGGGTCGTATCTTCTGAATCAGATCATGAAAAGGATCAATCCTCCCATTAAAAACATCAAGTGATAAAGCACCGATAATATCTGTCAATTGAGAAAGTCTAAATACCTTCAAGCAGCAAAACACACCATAAGCACTCATAAACTGAGTCCCATTCAGTAGTGCCAAACCTTCTTTAGATTGTAGTTCAATCGGTTTCCATCCCATCTCCCGGTAAACTTTTGCCGTTTCAACCCTTTTACCCCTGAAGAATACCTCACCAATACCTAATAATGGCAGACTTAAATGTGCGAGTGGAGCGAGATCACCTGATGCACCAAGTGAACCATACTGGTAAACAACCGGAATAATATTGTTATTAAATAATTCTATAAGCCTCTCAACTGTAGCTATTTGAACTCCCGAATTACCATATGACAATGACTGTATCTTCAAAAACAACATTAATTTAACAATTTCAGCAGGCACCAGATCTCCTATTCCACACGCGTGTGACATTACCAGATTCTTCTGGAGTTTACCAAGATCATCTTTATTAATTAATCTGTCGTACAAAGATCCAAAACCTGTATTTATTCCATAAATTGGTTCGTCACTGTTTTCCAGTTTCTTATCAAGATAAATACGGCATTTAATAATGTTTTGTCTGGCACAGCTGGATAACGCCAGGTTGAAGTCCTGGCTTAAAACTTCTTCAATCCTATCAAATGATAGTGTGTCTGTCGAGATATTATGAAAGTTTTTCAATTAGCTCTTTAAGTTTAATTTTCTCATGGTCCCCGGTTTTCATATTTTTCAGGGTAATTAACCTGTTTTTCATTTCATCTTCCCCAACTAAAGCAACATATTCTACATTCTTCTTGTTGGCAT
>JAUWPX010000119.1 GCA_030611395.1 Bacteroidota bacterium
AACTGCAATATTTTTCATTTTATTCATTTTTTTAACTTTAGTTCACTCCAAACTTCAGGCACTTTAGGCACTTTAGCCCCTTAGGCACTTCTTCAATTACACTTCCAATTCTTTAAACAGTTGTGCTGTTTTACGTTTGTAGATGGCAAATCCAGCCAGGGCATTCCCAAATGTCATAGCTATCAAACCGGGGAAAAAGCCGATGTAAAACATGTCAGGAGTAACAACTGCACGGTAAACAGTGGGAAACATCATAGTAACATTTTCCATAAAAGCACTAACATCCAGTCCGTTCTCCTGCAAATAATAAGAAACAGCCAAACCCAGAGCTGTACCTACCACTGAACCAATAAATCCAATCATAATTGCTTCGTAAATAGTGGTTTTATAAATATGGCTTTTTCTTTCACCTAAAGCTAATCGTATGCCATATTCACTATACCGGCGTAAGCCACCCAGCAGACCTGTGTTCCATAATACTACTGACATTGCAAGAACAAAAACAAAAACCATTATAGCACTCATACTGTCAGCCATGGTTATGTATTGATCCAAGCCATCCTGATCACGAAGCTTAAACATTTGTGGTGAAAACTCATCATCAACCAAGCTATACTTTGTATTGAATGAAGCTTTTACAGAATCGGCTTTTGCATCAATATAACGACCCTCATTAAAATACCCCAGAATTTCGCTGGCTCCATCATACATATCCAGAGCTAACTGGGCATCGGAAATATCTATTATTATTGCCCCACGGTCGAGAAAAGCCGTACCAAAACTTATGGTACCGCTAACCGTAAAAGTTTTAAACATCATGCTTCCATTCATGGTTGACCCAAAAATGGTTACTTTTTCGCCAATATTTACACCGAACTTTTCAGCAAAATCATCACTAATAAGAGCCTCTCCTTGTTTAGCAGGTATTGAGCCTTTTACAATAGATTTAACAATATTCATCCTGTCTGCCTCATTCGAACCAGGCGATAATAAATCTATGGCTTTCCCGGCAGCCGGACCCTGAGCCCTGGTTTCTCCATTTTCATCGGGGACATCCAATAAACCTCCAAAATTTATCCTTTTAACCCATTCCATATCAGGATAATCGGAATTAAGTTTGGTAAGGAGTTCTTCAACATCCAGTAAAGCCAAATCGTTGGGTAGTTGATTCTCATTTTCAGCGTACGCACGAGTCATTATTTTCACATGACCCGTAATGAAATTGGCATTCACATCTATCATATCTCCAAAAATCCCTCCTATCCACCCACTCATTAACACCGTAAGAAATACACCTAATGAAACAACAATTATGGGTAGCAAACTACGGCTTTTGTCTCTTAATATTCCTTTAAATAAAAATTTTATCATCACTTTAAAATTTAAGTCGTAACTAAATTATTGTAATTTCCCCCTTAATGCATCAGTAGGATTCATTTTGGAGATCTTCCGTGCCGGAAAATAACTTACAATTGTTGCCGATAATACTACCAGAATTAATGTAGTGATAATCAGTCCAAGGCTGTAATAGGGATATATGGTTTCAGCTATGGTGATTCCCATATCAGGTGCACCAAAAGTAATTCCTATGGAATCGAGGTACATAAATAATGGGATTCCGTATGCTGCGCCTAAAAGTGCAGCAAGAATGCTATGAGCCCCACCTTCAACAGTAAATAATCCAACCACCTGTGAACGGGTTAATCCTAAAGCAATGTACGTTCCTATTTCTTTTTGTCTTCTAAAAATGGAAAGTACTTGTGTGTCGAATATGGCTAGTAAGGCAATAATAAGCATAAACCCTTCCATAATCATACCACCCGCTTTTTTGGCTTGTATTAATCTATCAAAGTCTGCCAAAAGAAATTGTAAATCTTTGAATTCCCAGTTCTTAATTTCACCTCCGGAGTAATTCTCACCAGCTACAAGCAGTGTAGCTTCGTTTTCCAGATTCATCATTTTCTGCAAAACATTTAAAGAAATGTACATTTGACCATTGTCAACCGATGGGACATCACACTTAAAGATGGAAGCTATCTTAATTTCCCGCGCATCAAAAGTGCCATTCTTATCGCGCCAACGAACAAGCACTCTGTCTCCTACACCTAGTTTGGTAGTTTCTGCCATTCGCTTACCAATAATAGCAGAGTACTCATCCTGAACATTGTCCAGGTCTGAAGTGGGTAGTTTTAATATTTTCTGCTGAGGATCAATACCTTTTAAAGCAATACCCTGCATTCGCCCCTGTGGATATGCTGTTGCCTGGGTAATAAGAACAGGTGTTAGCTTATCTTCTTTTATCTGAATGGCTATTTCGCCCGATAATTGAGCATGTGCATCCCTTATGGTATAAGGATCGTATCGATCATACTCAGGATGCCAGAACTGTCCCTGTCCGGTCTCCCAGTCCTGTGTATCATTTCGTCCCTGCCTGTTCCATCCTTCAATCATACCATTGTAAAAAATGATAAGTACAAATGCAAAAGAGAGCACTGATACATTGAGCCAGGTTCTTAGCCCTGCTCCTAGTAAATTTTTAAATGCTAATTTTATTGCAATCATAATTTTATATTTTATGTCGTAAACTGTAAGTCAGACAATAAAATTTGACTTACTTTTCAGCTTTTTATTCACGACTTATTTTCCTTATCACTAACAACCTTACCATCCTCTAATGTGACTATCCTGTTGAGGTATTTCATTACTTTTTCATCGTGGGTAGCAAAAATAAAAGTTACATTGAATTCTTCATTCAGCTTTTTCATTGTTTGCAGAATGTGATGTGAGTTTTTTGAATCGAGGTTAGCCGTTGGTTCATCTGCCAATACTATCTCAGGTTTCTTAACCATCGATCTTGCAATAGCTACCCGCTGGCTCTCTCCACCTGAAAGCATATTTGGTTTTGACTTAATCTTATCGGTAAGACCCACCCATTCCAGTGCATCCATTACTGCCTTTTTACGTTTCGAACCTGACATATTTTGCAGCAATAATGAGAATTCAACATTCTCAAAAACCGTATACACCGGCAACAGATTGTAGGTTTGAAAAATAAAACCAATATACATATTACGTAATCTTGCCGCCTGCTTATGCGACAAGTCTGAAATAGATTTATCCATTACAATGGTACTACCCTCCGATGGTGTGTCTAGCGAGCCAATAATATTTAACAGCGTAGTTTTGCCCGAACCACTTGGTCCGACAAAACCTGCAAACTCACCTTTCCCAAAACTGAGATTAATTTTGTTGAGGGCTGTAAAATGCCCTTTCCCTACCGGGAATCGTTTTACTAAATCATTGATTTTAATTATGTCCATAGTTTTGAAATTTTAGTCAAATATATAGTCCTTAATGATTAAACACAAACATAACCTGCACTCCTTTGCCGCCATACAGGTTTTTTGCAGTGCCCATTACAGGCATTTGGTTGTTTTCCGGATTCCAATATCCCATAACATATAATGTTGTGCGATCGAATTGCCGATACCAATTTACAAAATTATAAACCGAATTATTAGTCCAGTCGTAATAAAATATAACATTAATATTATCAAACATTCCAATAGGATAGCTTACTGAAAGTCCTGAGAAATTTAGTGTATTGGAAAATTGAAACGCCTTTTCGTCATTAGCAAAAAGCATATGTTCAAACACAACATATAATCCACTACCAATGCCAAATGTATAATCGGTTCCTGCAGTCATTACCTCCTGATTCGTATAATCGCCCATGTTTTTACTTTTGTTCACCCATACTCCTTCAAACCATACTCCCACAAGCATATCCCATTTTGCATCGATCCCAATCTTGTTTTCCGGAATTTCATTGAATACAGGAACAATCTCATCCAAATCCCTTGAATCTGCCACTCTATGATTGTATGATATTGCCGCTTCTCCTTTAGGAACAGGCAATTGTAGCCTGCCGCCAAATTCAGGATAGTTGACATTGGTTTTCATAAATTCTAATCCTTTCGAATTTTTATTACCATACAAACCCCAAAGCCAAATATTGGCATTGTTCAAAAAATAATACCTGCCCAAAGCCGCCCAAACCCCATCTGTAAGCTGCAACGGATCGCGCGGATCAACCTGGTCGAACCATCTAAGTGCGCGGAGCATAGTAGCAGAACCAAAGTTAATTTTCTGCAAACCCAAACGAACTTCGAGCTGTTTGGTTGAGTACCTTCCCCAAACCCTGTATGGGTTTATTTTCCCATCAGCATATGCCGAATCAAAAAAATGAATACCAGCATCACCATACACATTTGCTGAAACCTCAAAATCAATCAGTTTGTTTTCCGGTAATTGAATTTCATAATTTAGCTGTGGAATATATCTTCCGCCAAGGTATAACGGATATGGATTTTTAGGGTTAAAATGTGCCCATGACGAAAATTGACCCTTAAAATTTATGGAGTCATTTAATGAAGAAACACTATTCTGACCTTCTGATTCTAAAGACCAAAAAATTAGACTGATTCCTAATATAAAAATATGCTTTTTCATTTCTGAGGCAATAATCCATAAAACAGAAAATTCATAGATTCCATTATCAGGTCTTGCGAATGATCGTATTTCGAAACCAATTGTTTATCATCAAACATTTGTAATATTTGGTTCAAATAGTAAAGGATAAAATCAATCTTAATGTCTTTTCGTATCAATCCGTTTTTTTGAGAGTCTGTTAAAAAATCGACAAATAACTCAAAAGACTTCTGTTTTTGTTTTTCAATTACTTGTAGCAATCCCATGTCGGGATTTTTATAGACGTCAGATATAAACTCTATACTTATATCCTTTGTCCCTTCCAGTTTTAAGATGAGCATTTGTTTTACCTTTTCAGGAAAAGAAAGGCCTCCATATACTACCTGCTCAAATTTTTTTAGCGATTCCCCAATCTCAACCTCCAGAATAATTTTAGCAAACTCAATTTTATTGGGGAAAAACTTATAAAAAGTCATTTTACTTACTCCGGCCTCCCTGCATATCTCTTCGACGGTCACACGCTTTATTCCATACTTCCAAAACAATTCTTTACCTGTTTTAAATATATCCTGATACTTACCGGTTTTTTTTGTTTTATTCATATTTATACTTTTACAATGCAAATATACGTTATTTGTTTTATTATACCATATTAGTACACTATTTTTTCACTGTTCAGTGCCTTAAGTTTGGAATGAGTGAATGAGTAAATAGTAAAAATCCAAACTATTTATGCTGAACGTAGTCGAAGCGAAGACACTGAATAGTTACAAAAAAAGGATGCAGGAAAAATGTTTTTACATATGGATATTATTGAATTGAATATCTATATTCGCATATTAATTTTGACATACACCAGGCAAAAAGTCTCCGTGAGTTACTACTATTAAAGAAAAATAAAATGAGAAAAAAAATTACATCTTTATTTTTAATCAGTCTTCTACTGGTAATAAATATCAATGCTCAAACGGCTTCTGTTGTGGAAAAAATAATAGAAACAGGCAAAACCGATAATCAAACCATGGAGCATTTGGATGTATTATGCAATCGCTTTGGGGGCAGACTGGTAGGAGCTGATGCCTACGAAAATGCAGCTATATGGGCTGCAAGCAAATTTAAAGAATGGGGAATGCAGGTAGAAATGGATGAAACAGGAGAATTACCGGTAGGGTTTAATCGTGGTCCCTGGTTCGGAAGAATGATTTCGGATAATG
>JAUWPX010000219.1 GCA_030611395.1 Bacteroidota bacterium
CAGTCGAATCCCAACATCACTACCCTTATTCAGAGTTAAAAAATTATGCTGTTTATTTACCGTTTGATTGATCACCTTCGCCGAAGTATAGAAATAATGTTGGTGATATAAAGAATCAAATTCTCCAAAAAAGAATATTTCATCAGACCTGTAAGTTCGCTCAAGGATATTTTTCAATTTAACATTCTCTTCAGCAAGTCTGTTATTGGTTTTTTTCAGGGAAAGATATGCAGTTGTATTATTAATTTTTTTATGTATCCTCCCTGTAATATTGTGTGTAATATTCAGGAATCGGGCTTTTTGGAAATTATTTTTATTAAGAAGTAACGAAATAGAGATCACTTCAAGAATTACAAAAAGAATCTGGAAATGATATAAAATGATTATTCTTAGTAAATTCCTCATTCGCCACCTTATTAAACTAATTTCACTTATCTCATAAGGAATGTTAATTTATCTGCATTCTTCAGAGCAATGCCCGTACCTCTGGCAACTACATGCATTGGATTCTCAGCCAAATGGAAAGGAATACCTATTTTATCATATAATCGCTTGCTAATTCCCCTTAAGAGAGCCCCACCACCGGCAATATAAATACCGCTACTCACTATATCAGCATATAGTTCAGGCGGAGTTTGTTCAAGAACACCCAGAATGGCTGTTTCAATCTTTGAAATAGATTTGTCAAGACAGTGAGATATTTCCTGATATGAGATCGGGATCTCAATCGGCATAGCTGTCATTATATTAGGACCACGAACAACAAAATCAGCAGGTGGTTCCTCAATATCAGGAAGAGCCGATCCTACGTTTATTTTTATATTTTCAGCCATTCTTTCACCAATTTTTATATTATGCTGATGGCGCATATATGCCTGAATATCATTTGTAAATCCATCACCGGCAATCCTTATTGATTTATTACATACTATTCCTCCTAAAGCAATTACAGCAATTTCTGTTGTACCCCCTCCTATATCAACCACCATACTTCCAACAGGCTCTTCTACATCAATACCAATCCCTATTGCTGCAGCCATAGGTTCGTATATCATAAAAACATCCCTCCCACCGGCATGTTCTGAAGAATCCCTGACAGCCCGCACCTCCACTTCAGTACTTCCCGAAGGGATACATACAACCATCTTTAAAGATGGAGCAAAAAACCTGGGTTTTTGATTAATCATCTTTATCATCCCCCGTATCATTTGCTCAGCCGCATTAAAATCAGCTATTACACCATCCCTTAACGGACGGATAGTTTTTATATTATCATGTGTTTTCCCATGCATCTGCTGCGCCCTCTTACCTATAGCAATTAACCTGCCTGTGCTTTTGTCAATAGCTACTATAGAAGGCTCATCTACAACAATCTTATCGTTATGAATAATAATAGTATTTGCAGTCCCCAGATCAATAGCAATCTCCTGCGTAAAAAAAGAAAATATTCCCATTAGTATTAATATGTTAAAAGTTGAAAGTTAATGCTTAAAATGCCTGATACCGGTAAATACCATAGACATATTATGCTTATCGCAAAAATCAATGGAATCCTTATCCCTGATTGATCCGCCCGGTTGAATAACAGCCGTTATCCCTGCATCATAAGCAATTTCAACCGAATCGGCAAAAGGGAAAAAAGCATCTGAGGCCATAACCGCACCATTAAGGTCAAATTTAAAATTCCCTGCCTTCACAATAGCCTGTTTCAATGCATCAACCCTGGATGTTTGTCCAACACCACTTGCAATCAATTGTTTGCCTTTAGCTAAAACTATACAATTTGATTTGGTATTTTTTACCAGCTTATTAGCAAAAATCAGATCGGTTATTTCTGAAGCAGATGGTTTCTTTTTTGTCACTGTCTCCAAATCTGTTTCATTTTCTATCTTCATATCCCTGTCCTGATAAATAACACCATTAAGTAATGAACGGTATAAATAATTACCTGAGCCGGCTGATTTTTGTACCAGGATAATCCTGTTCTTTTTCTGCTTTAATATCTCAAGGGCATCACCCTGGTATTCCGGTGCAATTATCACCTCGAAAAATATTTTATTTATCTCCTCTGCCGTTTCTTTATTTACCTTCACATTTGATATCAGGATACCACCAAATGCAGATACCGGATCGCCTGCAAGTGCATCCTTCCATAATTGAAGAAGTTCATTCCCCGAAGCAACACCACAGGCATTATTATGTTTTAAGATAGCAAAAGAAGGTTCTGAAAATTCTGATATCAGGTTTACAGCAGCATCAATATCCAACAGGTTATTGTATGAAATTTCTTTCCCGTGAAGTTTATCGAACAGCTTGTCAAAATCGCCATAAAAAACACCCTTTTGATGAGGATTCTCTCCGTATCTGAGAGCATAACCGGTACGCACACTTTCCTTAAAACTTTTTACCTGGTTTTCAGCATTGAAATATTTAAAAATTGCTGTATCATAATGCGAAGAAATATCGAAAGCTTCGGTTGCAAATTTTCGCCTTTCTTCAAGTGTGGTTTTTCCCTTTTTATTTTGCAGAATTTGCTTCAACTCTTCGTACTGGTCCTTGTTAGAAATAATAACCACATCATTATAATTCTTTGCAGCTGCACGAATAAGAGAAATCCCTCCAATATCTATCTTCTCAATCACCGATTGTTCGTTAGCTCCGGAAGCAACTGTTTCTTCAAAAGGATAAAGATCAACAATAACCAGGTCTATTTCAGGGATTTGATATTCCAACAATTCCTTCTTGTTTTCCCCTGAATCACGCCTTGCAAGAATTCCGCCAAACACTTTTGGGTGTAAAGTTTTCACACGTCCGCCTAAAATTGATGGGTAACCGGTAAGATCCTCAACTGCAATAACTTCTGCGCCAAGATTCTTAATATAGTTTTGTGTTCCCCCTGTAGAATAAATTCTTACTTCCAGGTCTTTAAGGAGATGAATTATGTTGTCAAGGTTTTCTTTATGGTAAACTGAAATTAAAGCTGAATTAATCTTTATAAAATCACTCATTAACAATCGATATTAAATCTTCGTGCAAAGTTAAAAAACAAATAAAATCTACTGATAAAAAACTGTCTAAAAATAGTTAAATTTGCTGATGAAATAGAATTATTGTTGTAACAATTACTTTATAACAATTCATTTACTCATTCAGTCATTCACTCATTTATTCATTTATTCATTTATCTTTGCAAAAACCCGGTAAAAGCAAAACAGGAATGAAACGGCTCACATTTATTCGATTAATCCAGGAAAGTTTTCTATTTGCTTATCAGGCAGTTATTGTTAATAAGCTAAGAACATTCCTGTCATTGCTGGGAATAACCATTGGGATTTTCGCAATTATCTCTGTTTTTACGATGATAGACTGGATGGAGCGGTCTATCAAGGAAAGCATATCATCAATGGGTGATAATGCAGTTTATGTTTCAAAATGGCCATGGGCATTTTCCCCGGACCTTGAATGGTGGAACATTCTAAAATGGCCGGTACCAACCATTGAAGAATATGAAGAATTAAAACAAAAAGCAGTAACTGTCGAATCAATAGCTTTTATTATTCAAACCAGTGTTACAGTAGAATACAGGAACAACTCTGCTGAAAATATCGGTTTACTTTCTGCTACACATGATTTTGATTTTGTAAGAAACTTCAATATTGAAAAAGGTAGATATTTTTC